>NZ_DASRXP010000130.1:0-2751 GCF_035687465.1 Kribbella sp. | reverse complement strand
GTGGTGGTCGGCAAGGGGAGCGCCCGGAGCGTGCCCGTGCATCGGGACTGTGCGTTCGTGGAGATCGAGGTCGACGAGCCGGTACGGCGTCACGGGGTCGGCCGGGCGATCTTCGGGGAACTGAGGCGGCTGGTTCCCGAGCCTTTGGTGGCTCGGGCGATGGCGTCGAGGCCCGAGCGACTGGGGTTCGCGGAGGCACTCGGGTTCGAAGTACTGATGAGGTGTCCGCAACCCCAGGTGGACCCGAAGGCCGCCGAGACACGGGACTGGGTGGCCAGGCGCCTGGATCCACGGGTGGTCGCGGCGTCGAAAGTTGCCCTCGACGACTTCCTTGACGCGTGGACGTCGTACTTCGTTTGGGTGCACGCATCCTGGTTGCCTGCCTACGACTGGCCGACCACCCGCCATGCCCTGATCGAGACCCAGCTCCCGGATCTGAACCTGGACCGGAGCCTGGTCAGCCTCGATGCCGAGGGCAACATCACCGGGATCGGTCTGGTCTACCCCGACGTCTGGGACAACCGGACCTTCGCCATCATCGAGACCGTTGCCCCCGACACCCCGGACGGCACTCGGATCAACGAGGCCCTCGTCGCCGCAGTACTGGACGCCGCTCCCACCCTCGTCGAATTCGAAGGCCACGAATCCGACCCCCACGTCGATGTCCTCCACTCCCTCCCGACCCCCACCGCAGACCCCCTTACCATCCTCATCCACCACCTATGATCTAGACGGCTTTGCGGAGGGCCGGAGCGAGGTCGCCGCGGTCGGTGACGTCGATGGTGCCGAGTTCCAGCCAGCGGGCCAGGTCTTTCAGCTCGGTGGCGAGTTCAGCCGGGATCGTTCGACTCGGGCGTTCGGAGTAGGCGCCGAGGACCAGCAGGGTGTTGCGTTCCCGGTCCGCCTTGAGATCCACGCGGCCTACCAGGGATTCGCCGAGCAGGAACGGCAGGACGTAGTACCCGTACTGCCGTTTCTCCGGCTTCACGTAGAGCTCGAAGCTGTGGGTGAATCCGAACAGCCGCTCGTTGCGACTCCTTTCCCATAAGAGGGAATCGAACGGCGACAGCAGCGCACGAGCATCGACGGCAGAACTCTTCGCGCCTGGGACCAGGAAACAGGAGTCGGTCCAACCCTCCACGCGGGCCGGCAGCAGGTTGCCGCCGTCGACGAGCTCCCGCAGGCGTGCTCGGGTCGCGGCCGCGGGCATCCGGAAGTAGTCGGCCAGATCCTTCGCGGTCGCAACCCCGAGCGCACCTGCGGCACGGAGTACGAGAGAGCGTTGGGCGTCGGCCGGCTCGGGAGTCGGCAACGACAGGATGTCTGGCGGGATCACGCGCTCGGTGAGGTCGTACAGCCGCTCGAAGCCCCGCCGGCCCGCCACCGCGAGCACGCCGGCGTTGAACAGCCCTTCCAGGGTTGACTTTCCGTCGGACCAGCGCTCCCACAGCACCGACGAGGCGGCGTACTTCGTCTGCGTCTTGTCCCGCCGCGCCGGATCGGTCAGCTCACCGAATGTCAGCGGTCCGTGCTCGGTCACCTCGCGCTCGACTGCGGCCAGATAACCCGGGCGCTCTTCCTCCATCCGCACCTTGTAGGCCTGCCAGTGCTTGTTTTCCCCGTACTCCGCCATCCGCCACCGCATCGCCGGATGCAACTCGATCGGCAGAATCGACGCGGCATGTCCCCAGTACTCGAAGGCCGTCCGGCGCCGGTAGACGTGGTCGTCCAGCAATCCAACGGGATAAGGGCCGAGCCGGGAGTAGAGCGCAACTTGATGCGCCCTCGCCAGCACGTTGACAGCATCGATCTGCACCGCCCCGAGGTTCTTCAGGATCTGCCGAACATCCCGCGGCTTCGAGCCGGCTCCAGGCCGCGCGAGGCCAAACCCCTGCGCATTCAGCGCTACCCGTCGCGCCTCGTCTCTCGAGACCTCCACCGGCCCACCCATGTCTGTCAGTGTGGACGCAAGCCGGGTCAGCGGTTGGATGGGCCGGCGTAGCGGGTGACGAAGGCGTTGACGACGTCGCGGACTGCGTAGGGGTTGGCTGGGTCCGCGGTGCTGTGCTCGAACATGATCTCGCCGTACCGGTCGCCCGGCACGATCATCAACTGCTTGCTCTGGGATGCGGCCAGGCGGTAGAGGTTCTGCGTCTCGCCGTCGTAGGTGTGGTCGTCGGCAGAGGCGATCAGCAGCAGGGGCAGGGTGGGGAGCCGTTTGACGGCGGTCCGCGCGTCCAGGCCGAAGTGGCTGTCGGCGGACGAGATGCCGACGACGCCGTCGAACGCCGGCTTGGCGAAGGTCGCGCCCGCCAGGGTCGAGACGGCACCGCCTCCGACGCCGATCACGACCACCCGGCGAGCACCGTGACTGCGCAGCGCCGCGGCCGCGGCGCGCCGTGCTGCGCCCGGAACGTCAGGATGCCGAGGCGCTCGGCTCTGGTCAGGCAGGCCGCCCCGATGCTGGCGGAGGGCGACGGCAACACAGTCTGGATCGGTTTGCCGGTCGGCGTGATCGACCCGACGACTGGTACGGCCGGAGGGGTGGTTGTCGGCTGAGGTGCTGTGGAGCTCGACGGCTCGGGCGGTGTGCTGGGCGACGGCTCTGGGGCAGACCGGTCGGTCGAACAGTTGGCCGTCAACAGCAGGGCCGCCAGAGTGCCTACCGCTGCGGAGAGCCGGACCATGATCCGTAGCGTGGCGACCCTGGACGGTGCCGTCAACCACTCGTTGGGACGGCCACCGGCGTGG
>NZ_DASRXP010000129.1:0-3313 GCF_035687465.1 Kribbella sp. | reverse complement strand
GCCGGCGACCGAGAGCAACGACCGCTACCCGCGCTACCTCTACGACGACCCGAGGGCCAAATTGGTGTCGCCCTTGCTGCGCGGATCGTGGGCGCACGTCGGTTCGCTGGCGGGGCCGGGCAGCCATGGTGCGGTCACTGGTGTGCACGTCATCCTCTCCGAGGGTGCCGATGACGCCGCCCGCGAGCAATGGGCATCCGCAGTGCTGGACACCGGGCTCTTCTACGCGGCGTCGCGCTTCAAACTCATCGACGAGCCTGCGCGTGCGGAGGCGTCGGCCGGCGGTAGGTTGCTTTCCTTTCCCGAGCCGCCGACGTGGCTCGAGATTTTCGAGACCGACCGGCAGGATCCGCTGACCGCCTACTCGCGCACGCTTGAGGCTCTCGCGGGCAGTCGGCGCGCTGCGGAGATCCAGGAGCGCCGGGGCGGATCCTTCAAGTTCTACTCGGGCTACCAGGCCGCTTTGCCGAGCGACGCTAGCCGGTGAGGGCGGTTACGCCTAGGTGGCCGGTTATTGAGTTGTAGCGTTCGGCGTAGAGGGTGGTGCAGCGGTTGGAGGCGCAGCCGGAGCCGGCGAAGACGATGCCTCGGATGGTGGCTGTGGTCGAGGTTGGGCGGCTGTAGAGGGGGCCGCCGGAGTCGCCGTTGACGATCGCGGTTTTGCCGCCGCGGGTGGCTCGGATGACGTAGGTGGTGCAGCCGTCGGCGTCGCAGTACTTCGCTGACGTGGAGCGGACTGTGATTCCGCAGACGGAGGTGCTGAAGGAACCCGACTGGCAGACGGTGGCGCCGACGGCTGGATCGCCGCCGCCTTTGACGGTGCGGGTGTCGGCGGAGTCGCCCGGGCCGTCGGTCCAGATCTTCGCGCCGTACGAACTGCCGGCCATCAGGGACTGGTCGTAGTCGGGGTAGTTCGTCCGCACTGTGGTGGTGCCGTAGTAGTTCTTCCCCGAGCGCCAGACCGTGCCGACGCCGCCACAGTGTCCGGCGGTCACGGAGCCACGGGTCTTGTTCGACCGGCGTACTACGGAGAAACCGGCTGTGCAGTTCTTCGAGGCGGAGCTGATCCGGGCGCCACCCCAGTGGCCGCCCGTCGGGGTGTCGTCGAAGCGGGACATCCGCTGTGGGCTTCCGGCCACAGCGGAGACCCCTGCCAACGACTGCAGACCCGAGGTGCTCGCGGCCGAGGTGGTGGCGCGGTCGTACTCGACCAAGACGTTCTCAGTCGCCGGGTCGAGGTCGGCCGTGAACACCGTCTTCCCCGCATCGCCAGACCACTTGCGCGCGGAGACCGCGTTCCACGCGGCGGCGATCGACTTGGCTGAGTGGCAACTGCGTTCGACGTCGATCATCGGCATGCCTTCGGCCGGCACGTGCTTCTCCATTGCGGACTGGTACCTGTCCTCGTCGACCACGGAGTCGTCGACCACGACCTTGAAGCCGGTCGCCTGAGTCCCCAGTACGCCGACGACGCCCTGACTGAGCCCGAACGGCAGACCTGAGGTCGGGCGACCCGTGTCGGTCAGCGGCTCGATCGAGCGCACGGCGGCCGAGACACCTTCGCCTATGGCCTGGCCGAGCGGGCGTGGATCCGAGGAACTGGTCGGCTGCGACAGGCGCTTGGCGTCGGCCGAGGTGGTCGCCGGATCCGCGTGTGTGCAGACGGCCGATGAGGCGGTCGACGGCAGGGCCGGGAGGGTGACTGCGATGAGTGACAGTGAACCTAGAGCGATCAGCGGGACGGTTGCTGCGAGTCGCACTAAGCTCCCCAATCGGGTGGACGGCCTCCGTCATCGTCCGGTGAAGGACTGCGCTTAGTCAATAGGTGATCACGGTCCGCAAGCAAATTTGACTACCGTGCGCGAGCGTAGGTCGCAACTTCTCGCCCGTCCGCAGCGTAGAAACGCAGCGTCGTCTGAGTGCTGTCGACCCGCTTCGCGACCGCGAGTACGCCGGTGTGCGGCACGTTCTGGCACTCGATCAGGCGCTGGCCGTTCGCCTGGCTGCTGAATTCGCCGCGCTGGCCGATGCTGAACGTCCCGCTGATCGCGTTGCAGCCGTCGGACCCGGTCCAGGTGCCGTCCGGCGCGAAGGTGAGGGTCGGGTCGTCCGGGCGAGCCGTCTTCAAGGTGGCGAAGCCATCCAGTCTCACCGGCCGCCAGGTGCCGGACAACATCTGCGGGGTGGTCACAGCTGCCACGGCGCCTGCCGAGGTGGCTGGGGCCGCGCTGGCAGCCGGCTCCGGCGATGCGGCCGGACCGCCGCCCGAGAGGCTGAAGCCGATCGCGGCGACCAGGGCCACAGCGGCCGCGGCGCCGCCGGACGCGATCCACGTACGGCGCTGGGCCTGCTTGGCGCCGGTTGTCGCCCGGGCGGTCAGGTCAGGTGCGGGAGGAACGGAAGCAGCGGCACGCTCGAACGTCTCCCGCAGGTCTTCCTCTAGCTCTGTCTTGCTCACGGCAACCTCTCATCAACACGGTGGGACTGCCTCGTCCGCCGCAGCGTGGCGAGCGCTCTGCTCGCGGTGGCGCGCACGGAGGACGGTTTGATGCCGAGCAGGTCGGCGATCGTCCGGTCGTCCAGGTCCTGGTAGTAGCGCAGCACCAGGACGACCCTCTCCCTGGCCGACAACGTGGCGAGGGCTCGCCAGAGGTCGTCGGAGTTCACGATGTCCGTGGCGGGATCAGGCACCGTTCGGTCGGGGTCGAGCTCGGCGGCCGGGGCCTCGGTGAAGGACCGGCGACGCGTCATCGACAGGTAGGAGTTGATCAGGATCCGGCGGACGTAGGTGTGCGGGTCGTCGGCTCGCTGCACCTTGCGCCAGGACCGGAACGCCTGCATCAGCGCGATCTGGGCCAGGTCCTCGGCGCGCTGGTAGTCGCCGGAGACGGTGAAACCGAGACGCACCAGTTCCTGCCCGCGCGCGGACGCGTACTCCTCGAACTCCACTCGCAACTCCCCAACTGGGCGTACAACACCTCACACCTATTAGACGCATCGAGCTACCCAGTGTGCTGCAGAGATTCACACACAGTTGCATCTCAGCCCAGCAGGCTCAGCCGAGCAAGCTCAGCTGACGAGGAAGGCTCGGACCTCTTTCCGCCCGGTGAGATCGGACGGGTTCCCCTGGACGCCATGACCGCTCCCCGGTACTACGACCAGTCGCGCCTGGCGGGCGTGGTCCCTCTCCCACGTGGCCCACGAGGTCGGGCAGAAGAGGTCGTTGCTGCCATGCAGGATCAAGGTCCGGGGGAGTAGTTCCTGCGCGGCCGGGTACGCCGAAGCGCGTGCTGCCGGCCACCGCAGGCAGCCC
>NZ_DASRXP010000128.1:0-4149 GCF_035687465.1 Kribbella sp. | reverse complement strand
CGCTACGGACTGTTAGTGGAAGGTGCTTGTGGGTGGGGGGTGGGTCGAGGATGATGTGGCGCGGAGGGGTTCGGGCGTCGATGGGTGGGGGAGTTCGTGGGGCGGACTGACGATGGTGGCGCGCGGTGGGTCGAGCTGGTCGTGCTGCCGGATGACGAGCTGGATTTCGAGCGGGCCGATCGGCTGGCCCGGCAGTTGCGCAGGGAGCTGGTCGAGCAGGATCTCGAGGTACGGGCTGTTGCGGCGGATGCGCCTGAGGGCAGCAAGGGGGATGTGGCAACGTTCGGGGCGATCGCGGTCGCGCTCGTCGGTGCGGGTGGCATGATCCCGGCGTTGATCGCCGTACTGCACGACTGGCTCGGGCGACGGACCGGTCCCGACCGGATCCAGGTCAGGATCGGGGACAGGTCGATGGAGCTCGACCGGCCGACGTTCGCCGAGCGGCAGCAGCTCCTCGAGGTCTTCCTCAACACGGCGGACGAGTAGTCCGGTGGGCCGCCGGCTGGCGTTGTTGGTCGCCACCTACGAGTACGAGGACACCGGCCTCAGACGCCTGACCACGCCGGCCCAGGACGCGGAATCACTCGCGGCCGTGCTGGAGGATCCGGCGATCGCGGGATTCGACGTACAGATCCTGCTGAACGCGCCGACGCACGAGGTCGGACTGGCGATCTCGGAGTTCTACAGGGACAGTCGCCGCGACGATCTCACTTTGCTGTACTTCACCGGCCACGGGCTCAAGGACGACAGCGGTCGGCTCTACCTCGCGATGAAGAACACCCAGCGCGGCAACCTGCGGTTCACCGGGTTATCGGCCGAGTTGATCGACGAGGCGATGAACGACAGTCCGTCGCGGCAGAAGGTGCTGATCCTCGACTGTTGCTACAGCGGTGCGTATGCGACCCAGCAGTTCGCCAAGGCGGACTCGGCCGTCCACACGCTTGAGAAATTCCAGGGTCGCGCCCGGACGGTGTTGACTGCTTCCGACGCCACGCAGTACGCGTTCGAAGGCAGCACGATCCACGGTGAAGCCACCGAGTCGGTCTTCACTCGTCACCTGGTCGCGGGCCTGCGCGACGGCAGCGCCGACCTCGATCACGACGGCGACATCACCCTCGACGAGCTCTACAGCTACGTCTACGAACGCGTCATCGCCGAGCAGCCCAACCAGCGACCCAAGCGCCTCGACAACGTCGAGGGCCGCACGATCATCGCGGCGAACGTCAACTGGGCGCTGCCTACCTACATCGATGCCGCGATCACCAGCTCGATCAGTCCCGACCGACTCGTCGCCGTCGAGTCGCTCGGTCAGTTGCTTCGAGCAAACAACGACGCAGTACGCCGTACTGCGCGCGCCCGGCTGGAGGTCCTTGCCCAGGACAACAGCACCGAAGTCGCCACAGCAGCACAAGCCCGGCTGGACGCGCCCGAGCTCCCACCTCCGGTGGTCACATCTGAAGGGACTCGCGCGGTCCGGAGCTACGGCCAGGACCCGATCACCATCAGAGGCGCCTTGCGGGCCACGGCTCGTCGTTGGCGGGGGAGGATCGTCGGACCGCCGCTCTCCAGCGTTGTTCCCCTGCTGTCCGCGCTGGCGGCTCTCGCCCTGACGGCGGGCGTCGTCCTGGGCTTCGCAGACGGGGGCTGGGAAACCGGCTACGCCTGGTATCTCACCGCGGCTGCGGTGGCCGCAGTCATCTCGTTCGGCTTTGTTCTGCGGCGACGCCTCGCCTTTACCGCCGGTCTATTGATTCCAGTACTGGTCGGTGGTCTGTGGCTGGCCAGTTGGCACGCCCATTGGTTGTCCCCTTCCGGCGACGGCAATCTCGAAGTACCGACCGTTTGGCTCTCCGCTGTCGGGCAGGCTCTCTGGATCGCGGCCGCCGTGGTGAGCGTCATCCACCTTCGGCGCGCGAACGGCCTGGCGATCCGCTGGACATGGCCGGCCGACCGACGCGAGTGGATCGCCCTCGGGTTGGGGGTCGCGGCGACGATCGCCTTGCTTGTCATCGTGATCGAGCAGATCTACCACTCGGGACGTCCGCTGTTCTGGGGTTCGTCGGACACCGGGTTCAACAACTGGCGGGACGTTCTCTGGAACGTCCTCTCCATCCTGACGGTGGAACTCGCGCTCGCAGGGCCGCTCGCCGCCGTCCTGCTCACCCCAAGGAATCTCCGATCACTGTTCCTCGGCGGGTGGATGCTCGGGGCAACTGTCTGCTGGCTGGGCATCTTCCGGACCGAGGACGGCTTCGCGTCACCCACGGCTGCGGCCGCCGGGTTGGCTGCAGCCTGGCTCCTCCTGGCGGGACTCGTCGTCGTGGACAGCAGACGGGACCGCCCAGTTGCGGACGCACCGGAGCTTGGCGGGCGGCGATGGGTCGTGATCGGAGCGTTGGTGCTGCCTGTCCTGCTGATCGCGGGTTATCAGGCGGCCGGTTCGACTGCACCCAGGGCACCGCAGGATCCGTTCTTCTCCTCGCTGGCGATGAACCAGGACGGGACGATCCTGTACGGCGCTGATGTCGTCAACGACACGGTGGTCAAGAT
Source organism: Kribbella sp. (assembly GCF_035687465.1). Taxonomy (NCBI): domain Bacteria; kingdom Bacillati; phylum Actinomycetota; class Actinomycetes; order Propionibacteriales; family Kribbellaceae; genus Kribbella; species Kribbella sp. The sequence continues at coordinate 1,599 of NZ_DASRXP010000128.1, read as the reverse complement.
CGACACCCTCAGCCGGCAACGGATCGGCGAGCCGCTCGAGGTCGGTCTCGACCCGATCGACTTCGTCCTGGCTGTGAAACATCAGCGGATGTACGTCGCGAACGCGCGATCGAACTCGGTGTCCATGGTCGATCTGGCGACCTGGAAGGTTGTCGGTGAGCAGATTCCCGTGGCCGAGCAACCGACGAGGCTGGCGCTCAGCCCGGACGAGAACACGCTTTTCGCTCTCAGCCCGACGTCGAACACCATGACTGTTGTCGATACCCAGACCGCCAAGGCCGTCGGCGCCCCGGTGGGAGTCGGAGCCGATCCGAGTGATCTCCTGGTCGCCGAGGGCAAGATCTTCGTCACCCCCAACGGCGATGGCAGAGCCGTGACGGTCCTCGACGCGAACACCAGACAACCGATCGGTACTCCGCTCAGGTTGGACCAGCAAACCGGTACGCCGATCCTGGGTACCGGCAAGCGCCTGTACGCCGCGGCGGAGGGCGGCGTGGTCATCATCGACACGAGCAAGGCGATTCCGACGGTCTCGACCCAGCCGGTCGACATCACCGCATCACGCAGCGTGCTCAGCTCGGACGGCCGCTTCCTCTACACCCACAAGTCGACCGGCACCGGCACGACGGCCCGTGAACAGCTGATCACTATCGACACCTCATCGTGGCAGATAGTTCGCAGCCTGAACGTCGACTGGGACGGCCTCGGATCCCTCGTCGTCAGCCCGGACGGTTTCCGGATCTATGCCAGCACCTTCTTCACCGACGGAATCGACACCATCGACACCACCAGCAACAAGTCCATCGGCACCATCAAGATCCCGGGCTAGCTACAGCAGCAGGAACTCGTGATGTTCGGCGTCTGGCCCGGACCGCTGCCACTCACCAACCTCGACAGATCAGCTCCGGCCAGGCGTGCGCAGGCGTGCTCTCGGGACGAAGGGGCGGGTTGATGAGTGGTGGCGGTCCGGGCGCATGCCGCGAGGCCGACCATCGCGGGGATGATCGGCGTCGCGGGGATGAGCAGTCAGCAGGGGATGGGTCGGTCAGCGGAGGGTGGCGAAGAAGGTGCGGAGGTCGGCGGTAATGTCTTCGGGGCGTTCAAGGCTGGCGAAGTGGCCGCCCTCGGGGAAGTTGGACCAGTGGACGATGTTGGAGTTGTCGCGCTCGGCCAGTGGCCGGATGGTCTTGAAGTCGTCGGCGAAGACCACGACACCGGTGGGGGCGGAGTTGATCGCGGGCTCGGTGCCGGCGTGGCTCTCTTCGAAGTGGTAGCGGCCGGCTGCTGCCGAGGAGTTGGTGAACCAGTAGACGGAGACCTCGGTCAGGATCTGCTCGGGAGTGACCAGGCTGGTGCCGTTGCCGAAGTTGTTGAAGAGCTCGTTCCAGGCCAGCTGTCCGACGGGGGAGTCGGAGATGCCGACGGCAACGGTCTGTGGGCGGGTGGAGTTGATCGCGTTGTAGCCGCCGACCGACTGGAACCACTCCAGGTGCTGCAGCGCCGCGTAGTCCTCCGGCGTGAACTTCTCGAACTCGGACGGGTCGCCCGACGGGAACGAGAACAGCTGGAGGACGTGTAGGCCGAGGAAGCCGGGAGGGT
>NZ_DASRXP010000127.1:0-11587 GCF_035687465.1 Kribbella sp. | reverse complement strand
CGGCGTCCTTGAAGTAGCCCTTCTCAAGGGCGACATAGGCATAGGCCTCGCGGCCGAAGTTGTTGAAAGAGGTCAGGTAACTGACCTTCGTCAGGGACGCCTCCCCGCTCTGGTCAGGATTGCTGTCGTTGCACGCGCTGAGCAGAGCGAGCGCGAACACCGCCACGCCGGCAACAGCCGAACGTCTGAACCTCATGCTGGACCTCTCCTCTCCGATATTTGATCAAACATCAAATATGGAAGGGTGGTCAATCGGCCCGCGGGGACTTCACGGTGTCTTTACGTGCACCGTTCCAGGTCCCCAACAGAGCCCGATTGCCGCCCATCCTGGAGCCGTTCCCCATGCCAGTCCCACCGGACGGGCATCCCGCCCCGACCACAGACCGTACCCGTCCGGACAGCAGATCGCGACGTCCGACCGGGCAGAAGCTGCCCAGACAGGGACAAATTTGTGTAAACCCGGCCGTCTTGTGATCCAGGTCATGCAACCGCTCTCCGGGGTCTGGAACCAACCTCACCCCGCCGTTCGTATCCGGCCCCCTCGGACGGGTGGCGTTGTCCCTCCGCGGAGGGAGGCCGGTGCGGGCCGGCTTTGACAGGATGTGGGGGTGAAGGTGCTGGTGCGCGGGTCGACGTACCTGCGGTGGGTCTATCTGCTGCTGGGTGCTGCCCTGGTGCTGGCGTTCATCCTGGTCGACACCGGCCTGGTCGCCCTGGTCGGCGAGCTCCATCTCCCCCGCGTCCTCACCGGGATCCTGGACGCGCTGGTGGTGATCGGCCCTCCTGTGCTGCTCGGCATGCTGCCGGCCGTGCGGGAGGTGGAGGGCATCGCGGTCGAGTCGCTGCTCGGGGTCCGCTTCGAGGAGCGTCCGCTCGGCCCGGCCCGCAGCTGGCCGCAGCGGCGTCGGACCACCGTGTGGTTCTGCCTGCACCTGGCCGCGGGCGGTTGCGCGGGCATCCTCACCACCGCCGTCTTCGGCTTCGGCGCGGTCTTGCTCGCGGCCCCCTTCCGGGAGCACGGCTCCCATGAACTTGCCCCCGGCATCCAGTACGACGTCACCGGTAGCTGGCGTGATCTGTGGATGCCACTGGCCGCCCTCGCCGGGATCGCCCTGGTATTCGTCATCTCCGCCGCGATCGGGGCACTCCTCGCCCACTGGGCCCCGCGGATGCTCGGGCCGACCCCGGCCGAGCGGATCGAGCTGCTCGAGCGGCGGACCGCGACACTTGCCGAGCGCAACCGTCTGGCGCGGGAGCTGCACGACAGCGTCGGCCACGCGCTCAGCCTGGTCACCATCCAGGCGGCCGCCGCGCGGAAGCTGCTGGCCACGGACCCCGCCTTCGCGGAGACCGCGTTGGCGGCGATGGAGACGTCTGCACGGGCGGCCCTCGCCGACCTCGACCATGTCCTTGGGTTACTCCGCGACGATCGCCGGCCGGGCAGCCAGACCGCCCCGCAGGCCACCCTCGGCGATGTCGCCCGGCTGGTCGACTCGACCCGGGCGGGCGGCATCACGGTGGCCGTGCACCGATCGGGCGATCTCGACCAACTGCCGGCAGCGGTGTCCCGCGAGGCCTACCGGATCGTGCAGGAAGGGCTGACCAACGCGATCCGGCACGCGGGGCGACCCGCCGACGAGGTGGAGGTCGAGCTGTCCATCAGCCTCGACACCACCGGCCTGCAACTGAAACTGACGAACCCGGTGACCGGCCTGTCGGACCACTCGGGCGGCGGCCGTGGACTGGCCGGGATCCGTGAAAGGGTCGCCGTACTGCGCGGCACCGTCGAGGCAGGCCTGGTCGCCGACGGGTGGCGGCTCGCGGTGACCCTCCCGGTCGCCGTGACGACGAAAGGATGACAGTGGACATCTCGGTGGTCGTAGTGGACGACGAACCGCTGATCCGCAGCGGCCTGCGCGCGATCATCGACGCGGAGCCCGACCTCACCGTGGTGGGCGAGGCGGCCGACGGTGCCGAGGTCCTGCCGGTGGTCCGCCGGACCCGGCCGGACGTGGTTCTGATGGACGTGAGGATGCCCGCCGTGGACGGGATCCACGCCACCAAGCTGCTCCTCGACGGGCTCGACCCGGCACCCCGCGTACTCGTCGTCACCACCTTCGAGAACGACGACTACGTGTACGACGCGCTGCGGGCGGGCGCCTCCGGGTTCCTGCTGAAGCGGACTCCCCCGGACGACATCATCGCGGCGATCCGCACGGTCGCGGGCAGCGACTCACTCCTCTTCCCGGAGGCGATCCGAGCCCTCGCGCTGGCGCATATGACTGAGCAACCCGCGGGACTGGACGGCTTCCAGTTGACCGAGCGGGAGCAGGAGGTACTCCGCCTGATGGCCAAGGGCCTGTCCAACGCGGAGATCGCAGGCGAGCTCATCCTCGGAGTCCAGACCATCAAGACCCACGTCGCGAACCTGCTGTCCAAGCTGGGCGCCCGCGACCGTACCCAGGCCGTCATCCTCGCCTACGAGTCCGGCTTCGTCCCGCTCCGCTGAACCCCGCCTGGACTCAGGTCTTGGTGATGTCGTCGGCGTCGGCCAGGGCGCAGGCGTCGTCGACGGGATCGGCGGCGTCCGCCCTCACGGCGACCCGCTGCAGGAGCATGCGGAAGATCAGCCGCTCACCCTCGTCCAAGCTGCCGAGCACCTCGTGCTCAGCCGCGGACAGGCGGCGTTCCAGCTCGCAGACCGCTTCCTTGCCCTGGTCGGTCGCCACGATCAGGCGTGCCCGCCGGTCCGCCGGATCCGGCTGCCGCTGGACTACCCCGGCCTCCTCGAGGTCGTCGAGCAGATAGGTCATGACCGTCCGGTCCACGCTCAGCTGGGCGGCCAGATCGAGCTGCCGCTTCGGCCCGTCCCCTGTGACCGTGGTCAGCACCTGATAGCCACGCGGACCGCCCGGCACACTATCCAGCGCCGCCGCCGCCTCTTTCGCGTAGCGCCGGAAGACGACGCCGAGCGCCCAGCCGAGGTCGGCCTCGACTGATGTCGCCGCACCCCCGCGGCGCTCGGGCGAAGAACTTGTCACGCCCCCATCCTACGTGGTCTACGCCATCCGGAATATGATCTGGCTTGAATATGTTCTGCTGAACAGACTATCTTCGGAGCAGCTCATCGCTGAGCTAGTCCCTACCGTTTCTGGAGAGGAACGAGAACTATGACCACCCTCCTTCGCGTCGACGCCAGCATCAGGGTCGACGGATCCGTCAGCCGTGCCCTGGCCGACAGCGCCGAGGCCGTCTGGCGATCGGAGCACCCGGACGGTGTCGTGGTCCGGCGCGACCTCGGTCGCCACCCGATCCCGGCCGATGTCTGGCCCTCCGTCATCGCCGGCAAGCTCGGTCTGCCGACGCCCGACGACTCCGACCGCGCCGACTACGCGGACGCCAAGGCCCTGGCCGACGAGATCACGAACGAGTTCGTGTCGGCCGACGCGGTGCTGGTGGCGGTCCCGCTCTACAACTGGGGAGTCTCCCAGCACGTGAAGACCTGGATCGACCTGCTGCTCACAGTCGGGGAATTGCAGACCGCGGGTCTCGTCGCGGGAAAGCCGATCATCCTCACCCTGGCCCGTGGCGGTGGCTACGGCGAAGGCGCTCCCAAGCACGGCTGGGACCACTCCACGCCCTACCTGGAGCGGATCTTCCGTGACGCCCTCCAAATGGACCTTCGGACAGCCGTCGCCGAGCTGACCCTGGCTCCGGTCAGCCCGGGGATGGAGTCGCTGATCGACGCGTCCAAGGTGTCCGAGGCGGAGGCACACGTCGCCGCCAAGGAGCACGCGGCCGTCGTCGCTCGCCAGTTCACCAGCGCAGCCGCCTGACCCTTTTCGCCTGTTGATTGCCCGATGGGTGCCGAGCTCGAGCCGGCACCCCAGGGAATCAGGCGACCTGCCAGGCCGACACCGTGACCGACAGCGTCACTTCCACCGGATCAGCCAGTACTGCGGTGCGCTCCGCCCGCTCGGCGGGATCGACGTGCCGCGCGCTCGGCGTCATCGCGACCAACTCTTCGACCTCCGGGTGATCCAGCCGCATCCCGGCCTCGACGATCTCCTCACTGATCCGTGCGAATCCGATGAGCGACTCCTTCAGCCGCCGCTCCTTCTGCTCATCCACCCGGACCATGCCCAGTACGCCGACCAGTTCCGCGAGATGCGCCTGGTTCGGGGTCACCACGAGCAAGGTCCCGCCGGGAGCCAGGATGCGGGCCATCTCCGCGGCATTGCGCGGGGCGAACACGTTGAGAATCACCCGCGCGGCAGCGTCGCGCAGCGGGAGTTCGCGCCAGGCGTCGCAGATCACCGAGCCGATCAGGGGGTCCACCTTGGCGGCTCTGCGCGCGGCGTACCGGGAGACGTCGAGGGCGATTCCGACTCGTCCGGGCTTTGCGGCGACGACGCCGGCCAGGTAGTACGCAGTACCGGCTCCGACTTCGACGATTACGCCTTCGCCTGGAACGTGGGCGATCAGGGCGTCGCGGATCGGGGCGTAGTGGCCGTGGTCGAGGAAGGTGCTCCGGGCCTCGATCATCGCGGCGGAATCGCCCTCGATGCCGGTCGATGCATTCGGCAACAGGTTGAGGTAGCCCTGTTTGGCCAGGTCGTACGCATGGCCGTTCGGACATTTTGCCGTCCGGTCGGTCAAGCCGAGGTGGTCGCCGCAGACCGGGCAGCGCAGTACGGAGACCAGGTCTGGGTGCACCCGCTCAGTGTCTCAGCCGTTGATGTCGCGGGAGGTGATGCGGGCCCACGCCGCGGCATAGAAGACAGCCAGGTAGGCAGCCTGCAGCAGCAGGTTGCGCACGATCGAGTCCCAGTACGGCGGGTCGCGGAGCAGGTCGGCGAACGACGTCCAGCCGTACATCAGCAGCCACGGGTGGATCACGTCGATCTGCGGGATCGCCCCGAGGATCCCGAACACGATGAACGCGCCGAAGGTGGCCGCCATCGCGGCCAGCGGCGTGGACGTCAGCGAACTCACGAACAGGCCGATCCCGGCGAGCCCGAGCAGGGACGCCGCGATCAGGATGGCGATTCCGAACGCCCGGAGCAGTCCGTCCCCGAGCGAGACGGTCGTGCCGGTCAGCAGCACGACATCGCCGACGGGGAAGAGCACGACGCCTGCGATCAGTCCGGACAGCCAGATCGTCATCGTCGCAGCCAGGCAGAACACAGCCAGCGCGACCATCTTCGCCGCCAGCAGACGCGAACGACCGGCGGGCGCGGTCATCAGGTTTCGCAGGGTGCCCAGGCTGGCCTCGCCCGCGAGGGACTCCCCCGAGATCACCGTGACGGCAGTTGGCAGGAAGAACGGCAGCGACAAGGCCAAGCTCGCGACGACCAGGAACAGCCCGTTGCCGGCGACCTGACCAAGGAAGCCCTGGGCATCGTCGCCGGACGAACCGGACAGCCTGATCGCGACGCCGACCATGATCGGCACGGCCGCCAGCACGGCCAGCAGCACCCACGTCCGGGCCCGCCCGAAGACAAGGTGCAACTCGGACGCGAACAACGCGACCGTATGCCGCCCCGCACTCGGCCGGCCGGCCTCCACAGAATCAGTCATCACGGCCACAGGACACCTGCCATGGTGGGAGTCAGTGGGAGGCGCGACTGGTGCCGCCCGGCAGCAGGAAGTGAGTTGAGGCTGGGGTCATTCGGCGACATCGAAGCCCTCCCCAGTCAGTGCGACGAAGGCATCCTCCAGGCTTGGCCGCTCCAGGCCGAAACCGTGGATGCGCACGTCGGCGGCGACCAGCGCGGCCGCGAGCTTGTCGATCGGCAGCTCCCCTGGGTCACCGTCGACCGTCTCCTCGGTGACCTTGAGGTCGGCGACGCCCAGGCCGGTCAGGGTCTGCTCCGCCTGCTGGAGATCCGGCGTGCGGACCACCAAGCGCGGGCGGAGCTCGGAACGCAGCTCGGCCATCGTTGACTGCCGCACCAGCTTCCCGCGGCTCATCACCGCGGCGTGGGTGCACAGCTGCTCCACCTCGGCCAGCAAATGGGTGGAGGTGAAGATGGTGGTGCCGTCCTTCGCCAACTCGCGGATCAGCAGCCGCACCTCGCGGGTGCCCTGCGGGTCGAGGCCGTTGGTCGGCTCGTCGAGCACGAGCAGGTCGCGCTGCTGCATCAGGGCGACGGCGATCGCGAGCCGCTGCTTCATGCCGAGCGAGTAGTTCCGCACTTTCTTGCCGGCGGCGTTCGACAGGCCGACCCGCTCGAGCGCTTCGCCGGCCCTCGCCTTCCGGGTCCGCGGATCGGCGGTCCGGTCGGCCGCATCGAAGCGCAGCAGGTTTGCCTGGCCGGTCCAGAACGGGTAGAACGCCGGTCCCTCGACCAGCGCCCCGACTCTCGGTAGAACGGCGAGCTGCGCCTTCGGCATCGGCTGGCCGAGCAGCTCCACCTCGCCCGAGGTGGGAGCGATCAGACCGAGCAGCATCCGGATCGTCGTCGTCTTACCCGACCCGTTCGGGCCGAGGAAGCCGAAGATGCTCCCGGCCGGAACCTCCAGATCAACGGAGTCCACAGCCACCTGCCCACTGCGGAACCGCTTTGTCAGCCCCCGCGTAACCACCGGCGGCGTACCGGTCGCGCCAAGCGTCCCGGTCGCGCCAAGCGTCCCGGTCGCGCCGAGCGTCCCGGTTGCGCCGAGCGCTCCGGTTGCGCCGGTCGGGCCTGGCGTCCCGGGCGTCAGCGTCACGTCGTCACCGGTCCCCGGGCCCGAGTCTGAAGCCTCAGCGGGGGGCCTTCGCGGCGGCGGACTGGAGGGCGTCCGGGGTGACCATTCCGACGAACACCCGGCCGTCGTCCGCGATCAGGGCGCTGACCATCTTGGTGGTCAGGATCTTGCCCGATCCCCAGCTGCCCTGGACCGTCGGAGCGTTCTTGAGCAGCTGGTCCAGCGCTTGGTTGCCGGAAGGCAGCCCGGACTTGCCGGTGCGGAGGACTGCCACGGTCTCCCAGGCAGTGCCGACGGTGGTCGGCTGGTCGGCGGCCGGCTTGGTGGCGTCAGGCTTCTTCGGGAGCGTCTTCGGCTCCTTGGCGGCCGGGACCTTCTGCTCGGTGACCTTGACCCCGCTGGGCGGGGTGAAGGCGAACGTGCTCGCCGAGGGAACGGCGAACGAGACTGACGAGAAGCCCACCTGGACCGCCGGATCGTTACCGGTCCGCGGCATCACGGTGACCTGGAGCGGGACCCAGTTCTTCGAGTCGACCGCCAGCGTCACCGAGCCGACGGTGGACTTGTCCGTCTTCGGGGTCAGGCGCAGCTTGTACGCATCGCGGCCACCAACAGATTCCGTACCGGTCACCTCGACCTTGGTGGACGGGTCGATCGCGGCGAGGAACTGCTTGGCCACCGCCTGCGGGTCGTACGTCTGGTTCTGGGGCGTGGTCTGCGGCTTCTGGGTGTGGGCCGGAACGGCGATCTTGGTGGCCTCACGCTTGGACGAGTCGTAGATCCAAGCGGTCTTACCGTCCGTGGTCAGCACCCGCTCCGCCATCTGGTCGAGCACGGAGACCCGGGCCTTGTCCGGACCGGCGAAGGCGACCCGGGCGGTGTGCTCACCGCTCAGCAGATCGGTGAACTGGCTGGCGTCCTCGCCGCCGACCACACCGGGGATCGCAGGCAGACCGAGGTCCAGCGAGGTGGTCACCGTGCCGGACAGGCCGTCGACCTTCGCCGTCTGAACCTTCGCGAGCAGGTCCTGGGCCGAGATTCCGGGCAGGTTTGGAGACGCGTCCGCGACCACTGGCCCGAGCGCCGCCACCCCCGCCACCACTGCGACTGCCGTGACCGGAACCAACCACCGTCGACTGCGCTGCGCTGCACCCATGCCTATAAGACTCGCACTGTGACAGGCGTGAACCAAGTGGCTCAGGGTTCATTCACCCAAAAGAGGGAGCCCGGCTGCTCACCGGCTCTGCAACGCGTCCAGGGCCACGGTCATCGCGGCGGCGACGCGGAAGTCGAGGCGATTGTCGTGGACGGTGGCCCGGTAGCGGTCGCGAACGGAGACCTTCCGCTCGACCGAGAGCACCGGTTGGCCGGTCTCGAGTTCGGTGAAGTCGAAGTGGAAGATGAACGGCAGCGGGATCTCCCCGATGAACGGGACGAACTCCCAGAGCCGCCGGACGATCGCGATCGTCGGGTTCCGCTCGGTCCCGTTCGTCTGTAGACCGGCCGTCCCGAGCTGCCAGCTGGATCGCAGCAAGCTCTTGCCGAACTCCTTCTTGAACCACCCGATCGCCTGGCCGCCGGCGTCGAACACGTCGTACCCGGAGCCCAGGTCGAGCCGCTTGCGCGCCTTGAACGAGAACACCACCTGCGACTTGGTGTCGTCGGCGTAGAAGGTGACCTCTTCCTTGAAGGCCATCCGCTTCTGCTGCGCGAACGCGAGCAGCGGGCCGTCCGTACCGTCGGGGTTGGTGGTGATGAGTTCGTACTTGTTCGCCATCATCGTGATCCGCTGCTTCATCGAGAAGGCGGGCACGTACATGGGCGCTGGGCCTTGCGGTGGAACGGTCATGCCGAGGAGTCTGTCACCCCGGCGGGCTCATCGACGCCGTTGACGGCGACCCCACAGGCAAGTCCCCCGAGCCGCATCCCCCGCGCAAGGCCCGCAGTGAGCTCAGACGGCTGCGGACACTCCACAACCAACTCACCAACCCCCTGCAGAACCAGGTCCCGCGCCACTTCGACACCAAGCTCCACGGCCTCATCCGCAGTACGCGCCGGCCGCCACAACACCCCGAAGTCAGCCGCGGGCTTCTCCCCACCAACCACCACAACAAGCGCCTCCGCCCGCTGCAGATACTCCGCCACATCCCCACCCCCAACCACCACCACCCAAACAACCTGCCGCCCAGCCGCGGCCCCCACAGCAACCCCACCGCCGGCAGCACTCACCACCACCCCATCACCAGCGGCACCCGCAGGCGAGCCTTCGCCGCCAGCACTCGCAGTCGGGCTCTCGCCGGCAGCGGCAGCCTGTACTGCGATCGCCGGGCCCGGCTCTTCCCCCGGGAGGCCCCGGCGGCCCCACGCCTCCTGGTGAACCGCCCACGAAAGCGGCCGCCGCGCAGCCCACCCGGTCCGCACCAACTCAGGCGCGGCCGCGAACTCCCGCACATGCCCAACGCAGAGGTATCCCACCAGCTCGACATGCGCCGGCAGGTCGAGAACCGCAGCAACCTCACCTGGTTCGAAGAACGACACCCAGCCGACCCCAAGCCCCTCCGCGCGGGCCGCCAGCCACAGGTTCTGAATCGCGATCGCCGCCGAGAACCAGGTAGTCCGCGGATCCGCATGCCGCCCGAGCACGTGCCGCCCGCCCCGCCCCGGATCACAGGTGACGGCGATGTTCAGCGGAGTATCGAGAATCGCCTCGATCTTCAGCCCGCCGAACGCAGACCGCCGATCCGCGGGCAGCGACGCGGCAAACGCATCTCGTTGCGCAACTGCCAGATCATGCACCTTCCGCCTGGTCGCAACATCCCGCACCAGCAAGAAGTCCCACGGTTGACTCAACCCGACACTCGGCGCCCGATGAGCCGACTCCAGCACCCGCGTCAGAACATCGTCCGCAATCGGCCGATCAAGAAACCCCCGCCGCACATCCCGCCGTTCAGCCAACACCCGATGCACGGTTTCCCGCTCCCGCACCCCATACCCAGGAGCCGCCTCATCCCCCGGCAGCAATCGGCCGATGGCTACGGTGGCCCGCTTTGAGCGCTGCTTGGGGATTACGAGCACAGCGCCGCTCTGGATCACGGCGGCTTCGGCGACACTCGCAGTACCGGCTAAGTGTTCGACGCGGTCGCTAGGGCTTGGTACAGGTTGTTTTGAGAGTTCCAGCGCGGGTGCGGTCAGCAGCTCAGCACCGAGGGACGCCACTAGCCGCTGCAGTCCAGGCTCCGATTCCCTGCCCTCGACAGTGACGACACAGCTGACGTCCCGTGGGTCCAGCCCTGCCAGTGCGCCGTCCACGAGGTCCCGCAGCTCGCGGTACGACGTACCGGTGCGCAGGCCGATCCCCACGACCAGGCTCACTCCTCAAGCCCCGCATGAATCCGCGCGGCCGCAACCAACCTCGCGGGAACGTCCGGAGTCGCCGTCCAATGCAGATGCAGGTACGACGCATGCACAGAAGACAAGGTGATTCCCTCGGTCCCGCCTGGCAGGTACCACGCAGGCGCGACCTCCCCATCCAGGTGCACGGCAGTCCGGTGGAACTCGTGCCCACGAACCCGGCGTCCTTCATCGAAGAACGCCGTGGTGGAAGCCGCGATCGCCGTGCGATACCCCAGCGTCAGACTGCCCGTCATCTGCGCGGTAGCAGGCAGTACGCCGGTCATCGGGTGACCGTCGAGCTCCCGGCACAGGTAGAGCAGCCCGGCGCACTCCGCGACCACCGGCAGTCCACGGGCGATCTCGGCCGCAACCTGCTCGCGCAACTTGACGTTGTCCGACAGTGCCTCGGCATGCATCTCCGGGAAGCCGCCTCCGAGGTAGAGCGCAGCGGTTGCCTCTGGCAAAGAATCGTTGAGTGGGTCGAAGGTGACGACGTCCGCGCCGGCCGCGGTCAGTAGTTCGGCCGTCTCGGTGTAGCGGAAAGAGAAGACCGGTCCCCCGGCCATCGCGATCACCGGACGATCTTCTTCCGCCGGTGTCACCTCAGCGGCCGGATCCCACGCCTCGATGTCGAGCGGTGCCGCGGCTCGGGCTGCCTGGACGAACGCCTCCAGGTCGACCCCCTGGCGAACCAACTCGGCGGCGGCCTCCACAGCAGTCTCCGCCTGCGCACGCTGCTCGTCAGCCGGTACCAGTCCGAGGTGACGGCTCGGCACGGTCAGGCGGGTGTCGCGGCGGAGCACGCCCAGTACGGGAACGCCCGTCGGCGCGACACCAGCACGAACCTCGGCCTCGTGCCGGTCCGATCCGACCTTGTTGAGGATCACCCCGACGATCCGCACACCGGTGTCGAAGGCTACGAATCCGGTCACGACTGCCCCGACACTACGTCCTGCCGCTGAAGCATCGACGACGAGCACGACAGGTGCCTGGAGCAACTTCGCCACGTGGGCCGTGGAGGAGAAACCTTCCGTGCCGAGAGCACCGTCGTACAGGCCCATCACGCCTTCGATCACGGCGAGGTCGGCCCCGGCGGCGCCGTGGGCGAACAGCGGTGCGACCCGCTCCTCGCCGGAGAGCATCGGATCAAGATTGCGCCCGGGCCGGCCGGTCGCGACGGCATGAAACCCAGGATCGATGTAGTCAGGCCCGACCTTGAAGCCGGCCACCGTGTGCCCGGCCCGCCGCAGCGCCGCCATCAACCCAACAGCAACCGTCGTCTTCCCAGCCCCGGAAGACGGCGCCGCCACCACCACCCGCGGAATCATCCGAGCTCCCCATATCTGCCTGGGATCACCACTCGATTCCCTTCTGGCCCTTCTGCCCCGCGTCCATCGGGTGTTTGACCTTGGCCATCTCGGTCACGAGGTCCGCGGCTTCGAGCAGCGCGGCCGGCGCGTTGCGCCCAGTGACGACGACGTGCTGGGTGCCGGGCCGGTCC
>NZ_DASRXP010000126.1:0-2995 GCF_035687465.1 Kribbella sp. | reverse complement strand
CTTCAACCGCTCGCAAAAACGGACTCACAACCCACCCCCAGCAACACCAGGCGAACGGCCGCGCCCACCCAGTCCGGCAGCGCCCTCCGACACGGCACCACGCCGCCCGGCGCCGCTCTCGGACACGACGCCACCGTCCTTGCTACCGCTCTCCGGCGCGGCACCACCATCCTCGGCTCCACCAACCCCGGTTTCGGTGATTGTGGTGACTGCTGGACGGTCCACGCGGAACGGTGTGGGGTCTACGTGGGGAGCTTTGCCGAGGAAGAGTTCCGTGAGGAGGCGGGCTGTGGCGGGGGCTAGGCCGATGCCGGCTCCTTCGTGGCCGGTGGCGTGCCAGAGGCCGGGGATGCGGGGATCCGGTCCGATGATCGGGAGGTGGTCCGGGGCGTACGGACGGAATCCGCCGTACGCGCGCATCACCGGAACGTCGCCGAGGAACGGAAAGATCAGCAGGGCTTTGCAGGCGAGTTCGCGAAGGACCTGGATCTTGAGCGTGTCGTCGAAGCCGATGCGTTCCCGACTGGAGCCGATCAGCACCGTTCCCGCCCGCGTCGACTCGACCACCGTCGACGTCTGAAGATCCGCCTCGCCGCTCCCGACCGCACCGACATAGTCCGCGTCGTACACCTTGTGCCGGATGCACTCGGGCAGCGGCGCCGTCACGAGGATCATCCCGCGCCGCGGCAGTACTTCGATCGGCCCGCCTGCCGCCGCACCGAACTCACCGGCCCACGGCCCGCACGCGTTCACCACTGCCTCACACGGAATCACGCCCGCGTCCGTCTCCAACCCGATCACGTGACCGCCGGCGGACCGGCGTACGGACAAAGCTGTGACGCCGGCATGCACCTCGCCGCCACGAGCCCGTACTGCGGCCAGCAGTGCTGTGGCTGCCAACACGGGCTGCAACTGAGCATCTTCCGGGTAGTAGACGGCCGTGGTCACCGCGCGAGTGAGCAGAGGTTCGAGCTCGAAAGCGTCGGCGGGAGTGATGACCTGCGCATCGACACCCGCACTGCGCTGCTCAGCTGCCAACGCCGCAAGGGGTTCCGGGGCGGCGGTCGCCACTACGAGGCCGCCTTTGGGTTCCCACTCGACGTCTGCGACCTTCTCGGGCAGCCGAGCCAGTACTGCGGGCCACTCGCGGCGGGACGCGATCGCCAGGTCGAGTTCGGGACCTGGTTCCTTGTCGGAGAGGAGGATGTTGCCCTCGCCCGCGGCCGTGGTTCCGCTCGCGGGCGCACCGCGGTCGATCACCAGCACGTTGACGCCGGCCGCGGAAAGCGCCTCGGCACAGGCGGCACCGATGATCCCGGCACCGACCACCACCACATCCGCCATCCACCACTCCCGGCCAAACGTTCAGTAAAATGAACGCTCCGAGCGTACGACTGCGGACCCGCCGAGGTCAACGGGTAGAGGCGAGGCCGGACCGCCACCACTCAGTAACGTCGACCGCGTAGCTCCGGCCACGCGTGCCCGGACATGCTCCTGGGCGGGAGCGGCAGGTTGGTGAGTGGTGGCGGTCCGGGCCCAAGAACTCCGGCCGTCTGACCTACGACAGGTGGAGGGAGTCGAGGGTGGAGGGGTGGACGTCGGGCGGGTATTCCAGCAGGAGTACCGACGCGACCTCGCCGTCCAGGGCCTCGTACTCGTGCGGGACGTTGGCGCGGAAGGCGAGATAGTCGCCCGGGCCGAGTTCCTGGGTCTGGTCGCGAGCCGTGATCCGCAACCGCCCGGACAGGATCACGTGATGCTCGGTCCCGGGGTGACCGGTCGAGTGCTGGACCTTGCCGGGGCGGATCCGCTGGTCGTACACCTCGAACAGGCTGCCGGGGCTCTCCAGCCGGCGGAGCATCCGGAGATCAACAGCGTCGCCGCTCAGGACGTCGAGGTCGGCCGACCGGACGACGACGAGGTCGGACGACGACGGTTCACTCAGCAGCGAGGAGACAGGGACCCCGAGAGCGTTCGACAGACTGAACACTGTCTCGATCGTCGGGTTGCCCGAACCGGACTCCAACTGCGACAACGTCCCCTTGGCGATCCCGGACCGCCGGGCGAGTTCCGACAGCGAGATCCCCTGCTCGTCCCGCCGCGCGCGCAGGTTGACCCCCAGCACCCGTCCCGCTCCCTGACCACCCACAGCCCGGAGCATGCCACAAACTAACGAGCCTGCAGGTCAGGGGATGATGCGGTCGCGGCGAAGCGACTCGAAGATGCCGACGAACATCGCCTCGGTATCGACGTACGTGTGGAAGCCGGCCCGGCGGGACTTCGAGGCATCGGCGAAGAAGTCGTAGTCCCACCCGAAGACGAAGTCCGCGAATCCCCAGGACGAGACCTCGGCGTACGGCGTGTCCACCAGCCCGTGGGTGACCTGGAGGTCCTTCCAGAGTGGTTCCTTGTCCGCCATTACGTCCTGCAGCGACATCGTCAACGGCGGCGCGACCTCGAGCCCGAACCAGCGGGCCAGCTTCGGCCAGAGTTCGTTCCAGCGGAACAGATCGCCGTTGGTGATGTTGAACGCCTGGTTCGCCGCGGCCGGGGAGGTCGCCGCCCAGACAGTCGCCTCCGCGAGCAGCCCGGCATCGGTCATCTCCAGCAGGCTGTCGTAGGCGCCCGGCTTGCCAGGGAACCGAAGCGGTACGCCGAGTTCCTTCGACATCGATGCGTACACACCGATCGCGACGGCCAGGTTCATCGGGTTGCCGAGCGCGGTGCCGCCGACCACTGCCGGACGGATCGCCGACCAGCCCCAGCCCCGGGTCTCGGCCCGGGCTTGCAGCCAGGCCAACTGATCGATCATGAACTCCGGCGGCATCGGTCCGGGGTCGTCCTCCCGCGCCGGCGTCTTGAACGGGCCGAGATGGCCGCCATAGACCTTGTAGCCCTGCATCAGGCTGACATGGCGCAGGCCCGGCGCCGCGGCATCGACCGCCTCGACCGCGTTGACCAGCATGGCGAGGTTCGGCGCCACCAGCTCGGCCCA
>NZ_DASRXP010000125.1:0-5148 GCF_035687465.1 Kribbella sp. | reverse complement strand
GTGCCCGGGTCGCGGCCGTCACCGCGGAAGACAGCCGCCGCGCCGCGCCGTACGCCCAACGCAGCGCCGCCCAGCAAACGCGACTCCGCCTTCCGTTGCTCCCGACAACTACTGTCGGGTCGTTCCCGCAGACCACCGAGTTGCGTACCGCGCGGGCGGATCTGCGCGCCGGGCGGATCGACGCGACCCAGTACGACGAACGCATCGAAACCGAGATCCGGGAAGTGCTCACCTTCCAGGAGAAGGCCGGGCTGGATGTCCTCGTGCACGGCGAACCCGAGCGCAACGACATGGTCCAGTACTTCGCCGAGCAGCTCGACGGCTATCTCGCGACGCAGCACGGCTGGGTGCAGTCCTACGGCACTCGCTATGTACGGCCGCCGGTGCTCGTCGGCGACATCTCCCGCCCCGCACCGATGACGGTGCGCTGGTGGAAGTACGCGCAGTCGCAGACCGACCGTCCGGTCAAGGGCATGCTGACCGGGCCGGTGACGATGCTGGCGTGGTCGTTCGTCCGGGACGACCAGCCGCGGAGCGAGACCGCGGAACAGGTCGCACTCGCGTTGCGGGACGAAGTGAATGACCTGGAGGCGGCCGGCGCCGCGGTGATCCAGGTGGACGAGCCCGCCTTGCGGGAGACGCTCCCGCTGCGGAAGGTGGATCGTGCGGCCTACCTCGCCTGGAGCACGGAGGTGTTCCGGCTGACCACCAGCGGCGTACGGGCTGACACCCAGATCCACACGCACATGTGTTACGTGGAGTTCGGCGACATCCTCAATGCGCTGGACGAGATGGATGCCGATGTCGCGAGCCTCGAGGCGGCCCGCTCACACATGCAGGTCGCCCACGAGCTCGGCGACGCGGGCTACCCGCGAGGCGTGGGTCCTGGTGTCTATGACATCCACTCACCGCGAGTGCCTGGTACGCCGGAGGTGGTGTCTCTGCTCCGGAAGGGCCTGGACGCGATCCCGGCGGAACGCCTCTGGGTCAACCCCGACTGTGGGCTGAAGACCCGCGGCTGGCCGGAGGTCCGCGACTCCCTGCAGAACCTGGTCGGCGCGGCGCGCGAAGTACGGAGCGAACTCAGCTGACACACGAAGGTGGCCGGAGCAGCTTCTGCTCCGGCCACCTTCCAGGTCACTCCCCTGCCGCTGCCTGCTTGATGAGGTCGGCGACCGCCTGCGGCTGGGACACGTAGATCGCGTGGCTGCCGGCGACCTCGACGACCTTGGCGCCCGCACGCTCGGACATCGCGCGCTGAGCCGGCGGCGGGATCATCCGGTCGTCGGTGGCGACCAGGTACCAGCTCGGCTTCACCCGCCAGGCCGGCTCGGTCACTGCCTGAGCCAGCGCGTCCACGCCCCACGGCACCTGCGCGTCGGCCATGAACGCGGCCAGCCCGCTCGGTACGTCGGCGGCGAAGGAGCCGGCGAACTTCTCCCGGTCGAGGAACAGGAAGCCGTCCTGGGGAGGCAGGATCGGCGGCACGGGCGCACCGGGCGGCGGGTCGGCGATCAGCGTGTTGACCGACTCCCCCTTGTCGGGAGCGAAGGCTGCGATGTACCCGAGCGCGGCCACCTTCTCGTGGGTGCCGGCTTCGGTGATGACGGCCCCGCCGTACGAGTGCCCGACCAGGACGGTCGGACCGTCCTGGAGGTCGAGGATCCGCTTGGTGACGGCGACGTCATCTTCCAGGGAGAGCGTGGGATTCTGCACGATGCTGACCCGGTACCCGTCCGCGACGAGCAGGTCGTACACGCTCTGCCAGCCCGAGCCGTCGACGAAGCCTCCATGGACGAGGACGACGTTGCGGACGGGCGAAGTGGTGGTCATGGTCACTGTCTCCTTCGATGAACCGGATGCGTTGATTCGAAGGTAGTTCGCGCGATCGGCCATCGCTTACGTCAGATGACTGGTCTTCACCGGGTCAGTCGATCGGGTGATCTGCCAGCGCGTCCCGGAGGGCGGCGCGCGACGTGACGCCGAGCTTCGGGAACAGTTGGTAGAGATGGGTTCCGACGGTCCGGGGAGACAGGAAGAGCTTGTCGCCGATCTGCTTGTTGGTGAGCCCGGCCGCGGCCAGCAATGCGATCTCTCGCTGCTGCGGGGTCAGGACGTCGATCGCCCTGCTGGCGTCGGTGTGCGCTCCCGGTAGACCCGTCGCCCGCAGTTCGCTGCCCGCCCGCTTCACCCAAGGCTCGGCATGGAGCCGCCGGAAGATGTCGCGCGCGGCGGCGAGATGACTGCGTGCCTTGCTCGCGCTCTTGGCTCGCCGCAGGCGTTCACCGTAGATGAGGTGAACGCGCGCCACCTCGAAGGGCCACCGTTCGGCGCCGGGAACAGCCAATGCCGCCTCGAACAACCGGCTGTCCTCCGGCTCGGCGGCCACCATCGCGGCCGCGGCAGTCGCGACAAGGGCGAGCCGTGGTGAGATCTCATCGATGCCGGCGGCCTGGATCGCGGCGACATGCGCGGCGGCCTCTGCCTGACGGCCGGTCCGGCCGGCCGCTTCGACGACGTCCAGGATGACCCAGAGCGCGTGGGCCGAGTGGGGTACCAGAGTGCCTGCCGGCGAGATCGCCGTCGCGTGCCGGTAGGCGGCCTCGTAGTCAGCTCGGCCGAGGGCTGCCAACGCATTGACGTGGGAGGCGTAGTTGAGCACGAACCCGCACTGACGCGGCCCGGCCCATTGGATCATTTCGTCGGTCAGGGCGATCGTCGTCTGCTCGTCGCCGCGGGCAGCGGCGATCAGTGCGTGCTGGAATCGCAGCACATAGGCCAGCAACTGGTAGTTGTGTGTCTCGCACAGGGCCAGGGCCTCGTCAGCGAGCCGAGCGACTTCGTCCCAGTCCCCGGAGAGCAGGCCGTCGCATCCCAGCAGGAGCAGCGCCTCGATCCCGGCCGTGACCGCGCCACCGGCCCGGCCGTGCTCGACCGCCCGCCACAGGGCGGCCCGGCAGGCCGGCAGCCGGTCGACGTACAGGGCGGCGACGCCGACGCGGATGATCTGCCCGGGATCTGACTGCTCACCGAGCCCGGCGACCACCTCGTCGAGCCGGCCGAGCACCGGCAGCGCCCGCAATGCGGGCTCCACGTAGGTGCTGGCCAGCAGGTCGATGAGTTCGGGAGGCTCCGGCCGCAGGCGTGCCATCACCGCCCGGAGCGACTCGACCAGCTCCGCCCGTGAGCCGAAAGAGACGAGCGCTTGCAGAACCCACAGCGCTTCCCCGATGACCTCGTCCTTGGCGTCGGTGGGATCAGCAGCGGTCTCGAGCCCACCGACAAGCAGCCGGTGGGCCGTATCGATGGCGCCGTGGCCGTTGAGCAGGTACGCGGCGCCTGCCAAGGCGACGACGAGTGAGGGCGGCTCACGCAGTACCCCTGGCTCGAGAAGCTCCAGAATGTTGCGCATGTCGCCGGTGACGTCGACGCCGATGTAAGCGGCCATCACCGATCGCCGCTTGCGATCATCGACCTGAGGACTCAGGTCGGCGGCGCGGAGCAGCAGGACCATGGCACCGACGGGGTCGCCCCGCTGTTGCACCCTGGCAGCGACTCGTTCGAGCAGAGCCGCGACCTCCTCATCCAGACCGGTAGTGGACTCGGCCAGATGCCAGGCATGCCGCTCGGAGTCCATTGCGAACTGCTCGGCCAAGGCTCGATGCGCTTGGGCGCGTTGCTCACTGGTCGACAACTCGACCACCGCCGCGCGGGTCAGCGGATGCCGGAAGGCCAGCCGCCCGGCTCCCCCGTCGATGTGGATCAGCCGCGCCCTCTCGGCTGCGTCCAGCGCTTGCCTCCCCCACTCCGCCGCGGCCGCGTTCTGCACGACGCGCAGATCACCGGAACCCTCGAGCGCGGCTATCAGCAACTGGCCGCGCGTCTCCTCCGACAGGTTGCTGATCCGCGACGCGAAGAGAGACTGCAGGCGCCGGCTGATCGGAGGCGGCGTCTGCGGGGCCGGATCCCCGCCAGGCCGGTAGCCGCTGAGAGCGATCGGCATCTCGAGCAGGGCCAGCGGATTACCTTGCGCATCGGCGAGGAGACGCTGCCGGACCCGTGGTGACAAGGTCGGGAAGCGATAGTCCACCAGCGCGGCAGCAGCGTCGTCGGGCAGCGGTGGCACCTCGAGCTCCGGCAGGCCGCCGCCCTCGAAGAAGCTGACCTCGTCGGACCGGAAAGCGGCAAGGAACCCGACGCGGCTATCGGCCAGGCGGCGGGCGACGAACCCCAGTACTACGGCGCTGACGCGATCCAGCCACGGCATGTCGTCGACGATCACCACCAGAGGCCGGTCCCCCGCAACGTGCGTGAGCAGGGCGAGCATCGCGTTCGAAACCGTCAACTGGTCCGGCGGCGCTCCCTCGTAAAGCCCGGTCGTGACCTCCAACGCCTTGCAGTACCTGTCGCTCAGCCTGCGGAGATCCTCGCCGAGCGGATGCACCACCTGGTTGAGCCCGGCGAAACTCATGTCGGCCTCGAACTCGACCCCGGCGGCCCGGATCACGCGGGCTCCGTCGGCCGTCGCCCGCGCCGCGGCGGCATCGAGCAGCACAGACTTGCCGACACCGGCTTCTCCGGTCAGCAGCAAACCCCCGCCGCCGACGGCCGTAGTCGCGATGAACGCATCAAGCTGCTCGAGCTCTGCCTCGCGACCGAACAGTCTGTTGCCCCCCGTGACCTCTCCTCCACCAGTCACAGCGCTGGATTCTACTCCGCGAGACCGCTTCAGCCGACCTTCTGGCCGAGGTGGACCCGGAGGAACTCGACAGAAGGGTGGGGTCCGCGCAGTGACTCTGCTGGGTCGGCCAGCGATCGGTCTGGGCCGAGGACATAGGCCGCGATGGCGCTCCCTGGGCCGGTGCAGCGCCGACGTCCATCAGCCCTTCACGGTAGGTCGCGCCGACGGTGTACGCGATGCCCTTGATGGAGCGGCTGCTGTGGCCGGGGCTGATCTGCGCCCGCGGATCCGGCTCGATGACGATGCTGTCGGGGTCGCTATCCGGCGCCGCGACGCTGGAGAACCGGATCGGGTGACCGCTCAGCACCGCGAGCGTGGTGACGACCCGCAGGGAGAACTTCATACCAATTAAGGTAACTTATAGTCAACCAGTTAACAATAATGATGGGCACCGCTGAGGGGCCGGG
>NZ_DASRXP010000124.1:0-4734 GCF_035687465.1 Kribbella sp. | reverse complement strand
AGCGGAGGCCCTCGTACGACGGGGAGTCGGGTGCGGCCGTGTAGGCCACCAGGAACTGGTTGGGGTGGGTGTCGACGGTGAACTGCTGGACCTCGAGGGTCAGGGCACCGACGATCGGATGGACGTAGGTCTTGGTCAATTGGTGGGGGCCGCGGACCTTGTAGGTGGTCCACCAGGTGCGGAAGTCGGGGTCCCGGGCGTTGAGTTCGCCGATCAGCGCCTTGAGGGCCGGGTCGTCGGGATTGCGGCCGGCCTCCATTCGCAGTAAGGCCACGCATTCGCGGGCGGCGCGCGGCCAGTCGGCGTACAGGGCTCTGAAGTCCTGGTCGAGGAAGGTCAGCCAGATCAGGTTTCGCCGGTTCGGTGCGACCTGGTCGAAGTCGGTCAGGAGGGCGACGGCACCTCGGTTCCAGGCCAGTACGTCCATCGTGCGGCTCAGCACCATCGCGGGGACGTCGTGCATCGTGTCCAGGAGTTGGCGTAGCTGAGGGGACACGGCGACTCGTGCGGGTTGACGCGCGGCCGTGGCCGGTGCGACGTCGGCCACGGTGAAGAGGTAGTCGCGTTCGTCGGCGGCGAGTTGCAGGGCATCGGCGAGTGCGTCAAGTACCGGGCGGGAGACCCGGTTACTGCGGCCC
The DNA here is from genome assembly GCF_035687465.1 of Kribbella sp. Lineage (NCBI taxonomy): Bacteria > Bacillati > Actinomycetota > Actinomycetes > Propionibacteriales > Kribbellaceae > Kribbella > Kribbella sp. Next base: position 4,096 of record NZ_DASRXP010000124.1, on the reverse strand, counting down.
TGTTCCAGCCGGACGACGTAGTCCACGCTCACGTGTGCGAGCTGGGCCAGTTCCTCCCGGCGCAAGCCTGCAACGCGGCGTAGCCGGCCGTCATCCGGGATACCCGCCCGCTGCGGGTCGAGCGCGGCGCGTCGGGCACGCAGGAACTCGCCAAGTTCAGTGGCCATGACTCCAGTGTCCACGCGATCCGGAACGGGTGCCTGGTACTGGCTTGCCTACGCAGAACTCTCCCTGGGGCGCGGCCGCCGCGGCGGCGATGGTGGGGATATGAGAACCGATATCACCTTCCCCAGCGCGGGCCTGCAGCTCGCCGGACACCTGTACACCCCCGACGACGACACCACCGGGCCACGCCCGGCGATCGTGGTCGGCCACCCCGGCAGCGGCGTGAAGGAGCAGGCGGCCGGCCTGTACGCCGGACGACTGGCCGCGCAGGGCTTCGTCACCCTCGCCTTCGATGCCGCCTACCAGGGAGCGAGCGAGGGAGAGCCGCGAGGGCTGGAGGATCCGGCCCACCGGGTCGAGGACCTCAAGGCGGCCGTGTCGTTCCTCACCACCAGAGAGGAGGTCGATCCCGATCGGATCGGCATGCTGGGCATCTGTGCCTCCGGCGGGTACAGCCTCGCGGCCGCCGGTATCGATCACCGGATCAAGGCGGTGGGGACGGTGAGTGCCGACGACATCGCCCGGCAGTTCCGGATGGGTGCCGACGGCAGCCAGGATCCGGCCGTCCTCCAGAGCATGCTCGACGCCGCCGCGGCAGCCCGTACTGCGGAAGCTCAGGGCAAGGAGGTCCAGAGCTTCGACATCTTCCCGGCGACGGAGGAGGAGGCCCGACAAGGCGGACAGCATGTGTTCGAGGGGTGGGAGTACTACTGCACCCCCCGGGCGATGCACCCACGGTCGGCCAAGGCGTTCACCTGGACCAGCATCGACCACATCGTCGCCTTCGACGCGCTCCGTGCGGTCGATCTGATCTCACCGCGGCCGCTGTTGATGATCGTCGGACGCGAGGCTGTCACTGCCTGGATGAGCGTCGAGGCGTTCCAGCGGGCACAGGGCCCGAAGGAGCTGACCTGGATCGAAGGCGCCTCCCACACCGACTTGTACGACAAGGACGAGTACGTCACCCCTGCGGTAGCGAAGCTGACCAACTTCTACGCTGCGCTCTGAACGTCAGAAGATTTCGTAGCCGGGTGTGAGGAGCTGGTCCGGGTCGTACCGCTGCTTCGCGGCTTCCAGTTGTCCGAAGGCCTGGCCGAGGTGGTCTCGCCACTCGGCCTTGGACAGCGGGAGCGCACTGACCGGGTACAGGGTGGCGCCCGCGGCCCGGACCCGCTGATAGATGTCTTTGTTGAGGTCCACGAGCCGAGCCGCTGCCTTGGCGTCGTTGGTCGCCGGCATGCGCGGCGATGAGCTTGAGCGTCGCGCTGGTGATGATGCCGACCTGACCGAGCCCGGCGCGTACTGCGTTGAACAGGTCGGCGTTGTCGTCCGCCGAGCAGGTGACCTTCTTCCCCTCGCCGGTCACGACCTCCAGGGCGATCACGTTGCCGCCCCGCGACGCGGTCCACTGGATCGTCTTGGCCACATCGTCGGCGGAACCTGGCTGGAGGACGCCCTCCGGGAGTTGGTGCACGAGGTGGCCGAAGTCGTCGGCGCTCTCGTTGCGCGTTGCTTCGTCGAAGCGGAGCTCGCCCTGCAGTTCCGCTGGTGTGTCTGGTGGCATCGGTGATGACCTCCGTCCTAGATGAAGGCGGAGTGGCCGGTGATGGAGCGGCCGACGATCAGGGTGTTCATCTCGCGGGTGCCTCCGTAGGAGTAGATTGCCTCGGCGTCCGCGACGTACCGGCCGACGTTGTGTTCGAGCAGGATGCCGTTGCCGCCGAGGAGTTCGCGGGCATAGCCCACGGTTTCGCGCATCCGGACGGTGCAGAACATCTTCGCCAGCGAGGCGTGTTCGTCGTAGGCGAGGCCGGCGTCCTGGAGCTGGGAGAGCCGGGCGCAGAGGGTCGCGGACGCGGTGGTGTTCGCCAGCATCCGGACCAGGAGATCCTGGACGAGCTGGAACGACGCGATTGGCTTGCCGAACTGCTCCCGCTCGCCCGCGTAGGCGAGGGCGTGGCGGTAGGCACCGCGGGCACATCCGACCGCCATCCAGGCAACGCCGGCGCGCGTCATCAGCAGCACCTTGGCGGTGTCGCGGAAGGTCTGCGCGCCCGTCAGCCGGTTCGCCTCGGGCACCCGCGCGTCGGTGAGGGTGATGAGCGCGTTCTGGACCACGCGCAACGCCATCTTGTCCTTGATCTTGACGGTGCTGAATCCAGGCGTGTCCTTCTCGACGACGAAGCCCTTCACCTGCCCGTCGGCCTCGTCCCGGGCCCAGATCACGGTGAGATCGGCGAAGGTCGCATTGCCGATCCACTTCTTCTGGCCGTTCAGCACCCAACTGTCGCCGTCGCGCCGGGCGGTGGTCTGCAGGCCGCCCGAGGCGCCGGAGCCGACCCCGGGTTCGGTGAGCCCGAAGGCACCGATCAGCTCGAGCGTCGCCATCCGGGGGAGCCACCGCTCCTTCTGCTCCTCGGAGCCGCACAGGTAGATCGACCCCATCGACAACCCACTGTGGACGCCGTTGAAGGTCGCGATCGACGGATCGGCGGTGGCGAGCTCCATCGCGATCAGGCCGTCCATCAGGAAGCTCCGCCCCGGACAGCCATACCCCTGGTATGGCGTACCGGCGATGCCCAGCTCCCCGAGCGCAGGCAGCAGCTCGAACGGGAAGGTCGCCCGCGACCAGTGCTCGTTGATGATCGGCGCGACCTGTTTGTCGCCGAAATCCCGGACGGCGTGCAGCAGCGCCCGATCGGCGTCGTCGATCAGGCCCTCCAGCGAGTAGAAGTCGATCGGGTCGGTGCTCATACCGCCTCCTCAAAGACGCAGGTCCCTGGACAGGAACTCGGTGATGACCGGCGTCAGCGTCGGCGCCTCGGTGACGAGTTCCACGTGCCCACCGGGGTACACGTGCAACTCGGAGTGGCGGATCAACCGGGCCATCAGGTGTGCGTTCGCGAGCGGGATGATCGGGTCGTCGTCCCCGCTCAGGATCAGTGTGGGCTGCTTGATCAGCCCGAGGAAGGGCAGACTCGTCCAGCCTGCACCGGCCACGAGCTGGAAGAGGTACCCGCGCCGGGAGCCGGCCTGCACCTGGGCCCGGAACACCCGCCGGATCTCGGCGGAGTGCCGTCGCGCGCTGCCGCCGTACAGGTACGCCGCCAGGCCGGCGGCGTACTCGGGATCGGTGAAGCGCCGGGGCGTCACCATCTTCAGCAGGGTGCGCGGGCTTCCAGGCACCATCAGCATGCCGGTGGCGGTACTGATCAGGACCAGCCGGCGGACCGTGTTCGGATGCTGAACGGCGAGCTGCTGGGCGAGCCCACCGCCCCACGAGAATCCCAGGACGTCGACCTCCTGGTAGCCGAGGTGGTTGAGCAGTCGGCGGGTCAGCCAGGCGAGGGCCGGGAACGAGTACGGCAACGGGCCGACCGGCGATCCGCCGACACCGGGTACGTCGAACCGGATCACCTCCCGGTCCGGATCGAGAGCGTCGACGGCTGGTTGCAGTACCTCGAAGGCTGCCCCGATCCCGCAGAGCATCAGCAGGGGAGTGGAACGGCCGTCACCCTTCCTGATGTCGTACCGGATCGACTGCCCGGCCACCTTGATGGTCATGTGGCGAATACATAAGTGCCGGGTGCAGGGTCCAGCGGGGCAAGGCCGGCGCCGCCGAGTTCGCTAGGCGCGTTCCGTAGCCGGCCGCCGCGCTCGGTCAGCCAGGTCACCAGGTCCGGCCACCAGGATCCCTGCGCCGTCGTTGCCGTGCGCAACCATTGTTCCGGATCGGGTGGACTGCTGTCGTTGACCTGGTACGTCGCCTTCGGATTGCCGGGTGGGTTGACGATCGACGCGATGTGCCCGCTGGTCGACAGCACGAACCTGTTGTCGCCGCCGAGCAGTTGAGTGGTCCGGTAGCAGGACTGCCACGGGCAGATGTGGTCAGCGATCCCCGCGACGACGTACGACGGAACGCCGATCTTGC
>NZ_DASRXP010000123.1:0-18931 GCF_035687465.1 Kribbella sp. | reverse complement strand
TCGACACCTGCCCGACGTACGTCGAGATCGTCGAGTCCCAGCGGGCCGCGGAGGAAGCAGCATGAGCAACGAGATTCCGACGGCCGACGAGCCCGAAGGCACCGAGACGATCAAGTCGACCGAGCGGCCGACCACGGGTCGCTCGTTCGGACCGCCCGGGGGCATCCCCGGCGACAAGTCGATGAACTTCCTGCCGTCCGCCAAACGACTGCTGAGGCGGCTCCGGCCGCACCGCGTCCAGGTCGGCGGCGTGATCCTGCTGGCGATCGCGAGCGTCGGTCTGGCGGTGCTCGGACCGAAGATCCTCGGCCGGGCGACCGACATCATCTTCGCCGGCGCGATCGGCAAGACGCTGCCGAGCGGCCTGACCAAGGAGCAGGTGATCGAGCAGACCCGTGCCGGCGGCAACGGCCGGCTCGCCGACCTGCTCGGCGGGATCGACCTGATCCCGGGCGTCGGCATCGATTTCGATGCCCTGCGCAACGTCCTGATGCTGGTCCTTGCTCTGTACGTCGGGTCGTTCTTCCTGTCCTGGATGCAGGGCTACATCCTGAACGGCGTGGTGCAGCGGACTGTTTTCGAGCTGCGGTCCGACGTCGAGGACAAGCTGAACCGGCTGCCGCTGAGTTACTTCGACGGCGCGCCTCGCGGTGAACTGCTGAGCCGCGTCACCAACGACATCGACAACATCTCGACCAGCCTGCAGCAGACCCTGAGCCAGTTGCTCACCTCGCTGCTGACGGTGGTCGGCGTCGTCACGATGATGTTCGTGGTGTCGCCGCTGCTGGCGCTGATCGCCCTGGTCACCATCCCGATCTCGATGATCATCACCGCGGTGATCGCGAAGCGTTCGCAGGCCCGGTTCGTGGCGCAGTGGCGGCATACCGGCGCGCTGAACGGCCAGATCGAGGAGGCCTTCACCGGACACGAGCTGGTCAAGGTCTTCGGCCGGCAGAAGGAGATCGAGGCCAGCTTCGAGAAGAAGAACGAGGAGCTGTTCCAGGCCTCGTTCGGGGCGCAGTTCATCTCCGGCCTGATCATGCCGACGATGATGTTCATCGGGAACCTGAACTACGTGGTGATCGCAGTGATCGGCGGTCTCCGGGTGGCGTCGGGCACGATGTCGCTCGGTGACGTGCAGGCGTTCATCCAGTACTCCCGGCAGTTCACCCAGCCGCTGACCCAGGTGGCGTCGATGGCGAACCTGTTGCAGTCCGGCGTCGCGTCGGCCGAGCGGGTGTTCGAAGTACTGGATGCCACCGAGCAGGTGCCGGACGACGCCACCCCGGCGAAGGTGACGGAGTCGCACGGGCGGGTCGAGTTCGAGCATGTGTCGTTCTCGTACAGCCCGGACAAGCCGCTGATCACCGACCTGAGCCTGGTCGCCGAGCCAGGCCAGACGGTCGCGATCGTCGGTCCGACCGGCGCCGGCAAGACCACGCTGGTCAACCTGATCATGCGGTTCTACGAGCTCGACGGCGGCCGGATCACCCTGGACGGCGTCGACATCACCGAGCTCACCAGGCACGACCTGCGCTCGCGGATCGGCATGGTGCTGCAGGACACCTGGTTGTTCGGCGGGACCATCCGGGACAACATCCGGTACGGGAACCTGGAGGCGAGCGAGGAGGAACTGCTGGCCGCGGCGAAGGCGACGTACGTGGATCGCTTCGTGCACAGCCTGCCGGACGGGTACGACACGGTGATCGACGAGGAGGGCAGCAATGTCAGTGCGGGGGAGAAGCAGTTGCTCACCATCGCCCGGGCGTTCCTGGCCGATCCGCAGTTGCTGATCCTGGACGAGGCGACCAGCTCGGTCGACACCCGGACCGAGGTACTCGTCCAGCGGGCGATGGCCGCGCTCCGTTCCGACCGGACCAGCTTCGTGATCGCGCACCGGTTGTCCACCATCCGCGACGCGGACCTGATCCTGGTGATGGAGGACGGCTCGATCGTTGAGCAGGGCAACCACCGCCAGCTCCTGGACGCACACGGCGCCTACGCCCGCCTCTACAACGCCCAGTTCGCCGGCGCCATCACCGACGTCGACGAAACAGAAGGAGTCACCACGCCAGCCTGACTCCTCAGCCTGATCCTGTGGACAACTCCGGCGCCGTCGCTGCCGGATGTGAGGTACTGGACGCATGGCGACCGAACCCCCGAAGAGTGCGCCGATGATTATTGATACCGATATTGGTGGGGATCCGGATGACACGGTTGCGGTGGTGGCTGCGGGTCGGAGGGTTCCGGAGTTGGCGTTGGTGGTTACGAGTGATGAGTACGGCGGGGAGCGGGCGCGGTTTGTGAGGCATCTGCTGGATCTGGTTGGGCGGCAGGATGTGAAGGTGGTTGCCGGGTCGGATCTGGGGAACAGCAGGTTGTACTTCGTGGATGGGCTGTTTCCGGACGACGTGCCTAAGCAGGGGACCGAGGTTGTGTCGGCGGTTGCGGCGGTGTGCGGGTCGACGTCGGGTCCGGTTCGGTGGGTTGGTATCGGGCCGTTGTCGAATCTGTCGACCTTGCAGAGCGAGCGGCCTGAGCTTGTTGCGCGGATGGTTGTGACGCAGATGGGTGGGGCGTTCGTTTACCGGGATCCGTCGCGGGCGGAGCACAACTTACGGGTGGATCCGGAGGCGGCGAGGATGCTGCCCGTGCTCGAGCGCGGGCGTCCGACGTTTGTCGTCAACGACGTCACGTTCAACCCGGCCATCGAGATCACCGCCGACTCGCCGATCTACAAGAGGTGGGCGGAGCCGGATGCGCCGCTCTGGGCGAGGATCCTCAGGGAGCACAGTGATCGCTGGATGGCGCGCTATCCCGGCTCGATGCAGCACGACGGACTGACTCTCGCGGCCGCGACTCTTTGGCCAGGCATCCGGTTCGCTCGGGAGCGTGTCGCTCTCGATCCGATCGCCCGGATGAGCCGCAGTGATGAGGGCACGGAGGTCATCATTTCGATCAGCGCCGACTACAGCGCTTTCATGTCCTGGCTCGACTCCAGCTTGAGTTACTGAGCCAGCCGCCGTACTGCGAGTTCAGCAAGGAGGGCGGCTCCGTCGGGGAGGACTGAGTCGTCGAAGTCGGCCAAGGGGGAGTGGTTGTCGGCGGCATGTTCGTAGTCGGTGGCACTGCAGGCGCTGAGGTTGACGTAGGCACCGGGGACCTCATTCAGGACGAAGGACATGTCCTCGGCACCGAGCTCGGCGTGGGCGCGTTCGCGGTACCGGTCGGGGCCGAAGAGGTCGACGATCGCCTGGCGGGCGAAGAGGTACTCGCGCTCGTCGTTGACAGTGACCGGATACCCGACCCGGTAGTCGGCTTCGGCGGTCAGGCCGTGGGCCGCGGCAAGGTTCTCGACCAGGCGGACGCTGGCCTCCTGAACCTTCGCCTGCGTCGCGGCGGACAGCGTCCGGATGGTGGCGTCGAAGAACGCGTCGTCCGGGATGATGTTCTCCTTGGTGCCGCCGATGATCCGGCCGATGGTCAGCACGACCGGGTCGAACACGTCGAACTGCCGCGTCACCATCGTCTGCAGCGCGACGACGATCTCGCACAGCACCGGGATCGGGTCCTTACCGCGGAACGGTTCGGAGCCGTGGGCACCGGCGCCGACCACCCGCACACTCAGCTGGTCCGCGGCCGCCATCAGCGGACCCGGCTTGCTGTTCCACATCCCGAGCGGATCACCCGCGGACTGGACGTGCAGACAGTACGCCGAGTCGACGCGGCGTCCGGCTGCTTCCAGCAGACCCTCGCGGATCATGATCGGCGCGCCGCCGGTGGTCTCCTCGCCCGGCTGGAACATGAACACCACATCCCCGGCGAGCTGGTCGCGCAGTTCGTGCAGGATCTTCGCCGCACCGACGAGGCCCGCGACGTGCAGGTCGTGGCCGCAGGCATGCATCATCCCGGGGTGCTGCGACTTGAACGGCACCTCGACGCGCTCGGTGACCGGCAGTGCGTCCATGTCGCCGCGCAGGAGGACGACAGGACCAGGCCCGCCACGACCCCGCAGTACGGCGGTCACTGAGGAGAGCTCCTTGCCGAGCGTGATCTCAAGATCCAACCCGTCGAGCGCCTCAAGGATCAGCGCCTGTGTCTTCGGCAGCTCCAGGTCGTACTCCGGTACCTGGTGCAGCGCGCGCCGCAACTGGACGATCTCGGGGCGGAACCGCTCGGCCAGTTCGACGGTGTTCGTCACTCGTTGCCTTCCATGAGAGCGAGTAGTTCGGTCTGCTGGAACATCCGCGCAGTGTCGATCGCGCTCGGGCTTCCGGCGGTCGGATCGGCGCCGGCCGCGAGCAGCGTGCGGACGATCTCCGGCTCCATCTTGAACACCGCGCCGGCGATCGGCGACTGGCCCCGGTCGTTCATCCGGTTCACGTCGGCGCCGCGGGATGCCAGCAGGGTCACGGTGCTCGGCTGACCGTTGTACGCGGCAAGCATCAGCAGAGTGTTGCCCGAGGCATCGGTCATGTTCACCGGGACACCGCCGTCCAGGTAGGCGGCGAGCTGTTCGTCGTCCCCGGACCGCGCCAGGTCGAAGACGAAATGCGCGAGCTCTGTCAGCTTCTCGGAATCGTCGTCACTCACGGCGTGGCCTCCTTCGGATCGAGTTTGAGGGCGGCCATCACCCGCTGGGCGCTGCTGCCGAGTTCGAGCAGTTCCACCAGGTCGAGCCAGCGCTCCGGGTCTCGGACCGCGGTCGGCATCGTCGGGTCGAACGAGCTGACCGGCGCGTCCTTCGCGACGGCGACCACCTTCGGCGCGACGTCGAGGTAGTCGGCCGCGTCGAGGATCTTTCGTTTCACCGACGCCGACATCGGCGTACCGGGGTCGGCCGCGGCGGCCCGGATCTCGTCGAGTCCGCCGTACGCCGTGATCAGCGAAGCGGCCGTCTTCTCGCCGACGCCCTTGACCCCGGGCAACCCGTCCGAGGCATCCCCGCGCAGGGTGGCGAAGTCGGCGTACCGGCCGGCGGGGATCTCGTACTTCGCCAGCAGCGCCTTCTCGTCGTACACCTCGGCACGGCCGACACCCTTGGCCGCGGTGTAGATGATCCGGATCCCGCGCGAGTCGTCGATCAACTGGAACAGGTCCCGGTCTCCGGTGACGACGTCGACGGGCATCTGGGACCGGTGCGAGAGGGTGCCGATCACGTCGTCGGCCTCGTGGTCGGGAGCGCCCGCGATCGCGATGCCGAGCGCGTCCAGGCAAGCTCGGATGTAAGGCACCTGGACCTCCAGCCGGTCCGGCACGTCCTCGACCTGCACACCGCCGGTGGCGACGAACTCGACCCGCTGAGCCTTGTACGAAGGGATCAGCTCGACCCGCCAGGACGGTCGCCAGTTGTCGTCCCAGCAGGCGACCAGATGGGTGGGCCGGTGGTTCTCCACCAGCCGCGCGATGAAGTCGAGCAGCCCGCGGATCGCGTTCGTCGGCGTACCGTCGGCGGCCTTCATCGTGTCGGGCACACCGAAGAACGCCCGGAAGTACAGCGAAGCGGTGTCGAGCAACATCAGCCGCTGACCGGTGCCAGGAGAGTTCTGAGCCATGGGCCGATGCTTTCACACAGGCACCTGTAGGGTCTGCGCATGGAGGACCTGGATCGGAAGATCGTCGCGCTGCTGGCGTCCGACGGGCGGATGAGTTTCACCGACCTGGGGAAAGAGACCGGGCTGTCCACCTCGGCGGTGCATCAGCGCGTCAAGCGGCTGGAGCAGCGCGGGATCATCCTGGGGTACGCGGCGACGATCGACCACACCGCGCTCGATCTGCCGCTGACCGCGTTGATCTCGATCCGGCCGATCGACCCCTCGCAGCCGGACGACTCGCCCGAGCGGCTGCGCGGCGTCCGGGAGATCGAGTCCTGCTACTCAGTGGCCGGCGACTCCAGCTACATCCTGATCGTCCGCGTCGCCACCCCGGCCGCCCTCGAGCACCTCCTCGCCGTCATCCGCGCCCGGGCCAACGTCTCCACCACCACGACGATCGTCCTCAGCACCCCGTACGAGCGCCGCCCACCCGCGGTCTAGCTGATCCGCAGTAGCTTTTGGGCTTCGGCGGCGTCGCGGGATGCGGCGGCCTGCTTCTCGGCTTCGGCCAGGGAGGCTCCGGCGTGCTGGTTCCACCAGGCTTGGCCCTCGGCGGGCAGCGTGTCGATCGGGTCGTAGTACTCGTAGGTGCGGTTCAGGGCTTCCGGTTCCTGCTGCTCGATACCGGTGCGGTAGTTCTTCTTCCAGTACGAGACGCCGCGGACCTCGTCGTACTCCGACAGTTGGTGGACCCACCGCTTTCCGACGTACGGGACATCGCAGACGATTCGGGGGGTCGCGAAGCCCGGGAGGTACCCGAGGATGCCGTGCTGCAGGTGCTGGGCATCGCGGACCGAGACCCGCCAGTGCTCGGAGAACGGGATCATGTCGCACATGTAGAAGTAGTACGGCGTGATGGTGGCCCCGTCGAGCAAGGCGAAACACAGATCGAGCAACTCGGGCACCGAGTCGTTCACGCCGCGCATCAGGACGCCCTGGTTCCGGACGTCGCGCAGACCGGCCTCGAACATCGCCTTGGTCGCTTCCGCCACGAGCGGGGTCACCGACTGCGCTGCATTCACATGGGTGTGCATCGCGATCATGACGCCGCGCTTGCGGCCGAGTTGGGCGACCCGCTCGACGCCGGCGCGGACGTCGTCGGACAGCCAGTGCTGCGGCATCCCCATCAAAGCCTTGGTGGCCAGCCGGATGTCGCGGATGTTCTCGATCTCCAGCAGGCTGGTGAGGAACGCCTCCAGCCGCGGCCAGGGCATGTTCGCCACGTCGCCGCCGGAGACCACGACGTCGCGGACGCCCGGAGTACGGCGCAGGTACTCGAGCATGTCGTCCAGGCGTTGCTGCGGCTTGATGGTGAACTTCAGCTTGTCGATCACCGGGGTCGAATTCCCGACCAGGTCCATCCGCGTGCAGTGCCCGCAGTACTGCGGACACGTCGGCAGGATTTCCGCCAGAACCTTGGTCGGGTATCGGTGGGTCAACCCCTCCGTGGCCCACATTTCGTGTTCATGCAGGGAGTCCCTCGTCGCGTGTGGGTGCGACGGCCAGTCAGCGCGGCGGTCGCTGAACATCGGCAGCATGTACCTGCGCACCGGGTCCGAGTAGAAGGCCTCGGTGTAATCGGGGGCGCCGTTCGGCACGATCGTGTTGAGCATCTGGGGTGGCAGCAGCATCGACATCGTGGCGCGCTCGGCCTGGTCCCGGGCGAGGTCCTCGTAGACCCGTTCCTCGAGCAGGTCACCCATCACGTCACGCAACTGCTTCACGTTCTTCACGCAGTGCGAGCGCTGCCACTGCACCGACCGCCACTCCTCGACGGTGACGTCTTTGAAACCAGGAATGCGGGTCCAGTCCGGCTCGACGAGGTCGGCCCGGTGATAGGCGTACGGCTGCTCATTCAGTTCCGCAGTCGCAAGCTCCGGGCTGATCAGATCGGTCACGAGTCCTCCTGGGGGCTCCACGACGGCGTCGGTCTCATGTGAGGATAGCGATAGAACTTATGGTAGATCCATTAGAACACCGCAAGATTTCCTTTCAAAGGAGGCTACGTGCCAGATACTGCCGGTTCGGCGGTCGGACTGCATCGCGTCGTCGAGCCCGCCGGCGTGTTGCCGCAGGCTGCTCAGCGATTGGATGCGCGGGCGGAGCTGTGGCCTGACGAGGTGCGGATCTCGGTCGAGCGGCTGAACCTCGACGCGGCGTCGTACCGGCAGCTCGCGGAGGCGCACGGGGGAGATGGTGACGCTGTGCGTGCGGCCGTGCTGGAAATCGTGCGGACCCGCGGCAAGATGCAGAACCCCGTCACGGGCTCGGGCGGCATGCTCGTCGGCGTGGTCGACGAGGTCGGGCCGGAGTCGCCCCTCGGAGTACATCAGGGCGACCGGGTGGCGACACTGGTGTCGCTGACGCTGACCCCGCTGGAGATCACCGATGGACTGCGGAAATGGGACGGTCGCGGTGAGCAGGTTCCCGCCGAGGGGCACGCGATTCTCTTCGCCCGGTCGATCGTCGCGAAGCTTCCGGACGACCTGAGGCCACAGCTGTCCCTGGCCGTGATGGACGTCTGCGGAGCACCCGCGCTGACCGCGCGAATCGTCCGCCAGTATGTCGACAAAGGCATAAAGCCTGTCGTGTCAGTAATTGGCGGCGCAGGGAAAAGTGGCTCGCTCTCCCTAGCTGCTGCTCGGCGCGCTGGGGCTGCACGGACCATCGGGATCGTCCCTGTGCAGGTGGAGAAGGATCGCCTCGAGAGGGTTGGACTGGCCGATGTCGTCGCGCTTGCCGATGCCCGTGATCCCGTCGCCTTGGCCGAAGCTGTGGGGGAACCGGCGGACATCACGGTGGTCTGTGTGGATGTGCCGGGCTGCGAGCATGGCGCAGTACTGGCGACGGCTGCTGGTGGCACGGTGATCTTCTTCTCGATGGCCACGTCGTTCTCGGCCGCCGCGCTCGGGGCCGAGGGGTTGGCGGCCGACGTCACGATGCTGGTCGGTAACGGATATGTGCCTGGTCATGCGGACTACGCGCTCGAGTTGCTGCGGTCCGAACCCGGTGTCCGGGAGTTGTTCGACAGCAGACTCGAGGCGGAGGGGGAGGATTAGCCTGTGCGCACACTCCTGACGAACGGTTCTGTCTACTCTCCCGCGGATCCCCACGCGACCGCGATCGCCTTCGACGACGGCGTCGTCAGCTGGCTCGGCGACGACACCGGCGCGGCCTCGTACGCCGACGGCGCGGACGAGGTCGTCGATCTGCAGGGCAGGCTCGTCACGCCCGCTTTCGTCGACGCCCACGTCCATGCCGCCCAAGCCGGTGCGCTGCTGACCGGCCTCGACCTCGCCGGCACCACGAGCCTGACCGAATGCCTCGACCGCCTCGCCGCCTTCGCCCGCACGCTCGGGCCGGAGGCTGTCATCGACGGCTCGGGTTGGGACGAGACGAAGTGGCCGGAAGGTAGGCCGCCGACCAGCGCCGAGCTGGACCGGGCCGCGGACGGTCGCCGCGTCTACCTCTCTCGCGTCGATGGCCACTCCGGTGTCATCTCCACCGCATTGGCCTACGCCGTCGAAGGTGTGGAGGCCCAAGCCGGCTACGACGCTGACGGCCGAGTAGAGCGGGATGCCAACCACGCTGTACGGGATGCCCTGGGCGAGATGGTCGGTCCGGAGCAACGCCTCACCGACGCGCGCGCAGCGGTGGAGGCGATGGCGCAACGCGGCATCGGCGCCTTCCACGAGATGGCCGCGCCGCACATCGGCCCCCTGTGGGAGCTCCCGCTCGTCCGTCAGGCCGCTGACGAAGCGGGCCTCGCCGCGACCCTCTACTGGGGTCAGCCGGGCGTCTTCGACAACGTCACCGGCTACGGCCTTGGGGGCCTCGCCGGGGACCTCAACGCCGACGGTGCCCTCGGCTCCCGCACGGCCGCGCTCAGAGAGTCGTACGCCGATCGGCCGGGCCACCGCGGTCACGCCTACCTCACGGCCGAGGAGATCGCCGACCACGTGATCGCGTGCACCGAACGCAACGTGCAGGCGGGATTCCACTGCATCGGCGACGCTGCGCTCGACAACATCGCTCGCGGGTTCGAGTTGGCAGCGGAGAAGGTCGGAGTCCAGGCGCTGGTCGCTGCACGGCATCGGCTGGAGCACGTCGAGATGGTCGATGAGACAGCCATCGCCACCCTCGCGCGGTGCGGTGTCGTCGCGAGCGTTCAGCCGATGTTCGACCGGTTGTGGGGTGGGCCGGACAACATGTACGCCGAACGCGTGGGGGAGCGGTGGACGGGGATGAACCCGTTCGGCTCGCTGGCTCGTGCGGGCGTGGTGCTCGCTTTCGGATCGGATTCACCGGTCACTGAGCTCGGTGGCTGGGAAGCCGTTCGGGCCGCCGCGTTCCACCACAATCCGGACGAGCGGATCACCGTCCGGGCTGCGTTCGCCGCGCACACGCGAGGTGGTTGGCGAGCAGCCGGGATCGACGACTCCGGAGTGCTCGCGCTGGGGACGGCAGCGACGTACGCGATCTGGGAGAGTGACGCCGACCTGGTCGTGCAGACGCCGGACCAGCGGGTCGCGGCCTGGTCGACGGACCCGCGCGCGGGTGTTCCGGTCCTGCCGGACCTGAGCGAAGAGGCACCAGTACCTGTTTGTCAGCGGACCGTGGTCAGCGGCCGCATCGTGTACGACGCCGAAGGATGGTCCTCGTGACCCGTGCCGTGAAGAAGCTCGACCTCGACCCCGCCACCGTGCGGAAGGCGCGCAGTCTCGCCCGCAAGGCCGGGCGGCCGATCGTGAACATCGCCAAGCAGCACACCACCGCCTCCGTCGAGCGTGCCGTACTGCGCTTGGCCGGGCTCGCGGGAGCCGACACGGAGGGGATCCCGTGGGTGAACCGGTTGGCCGACACCGTGCGGGCCGATGTTGGTCTTGAGCACGGGCTCGCGTTGCCTGTGTGGGATGCGTTGCTCCGCGGTGAGGCCGAGGACCTGTCTGTCCTTGCGCAGAAGGCGGCTTCGGGGTCGGTCACGTTCCGCCTGCCGGAGGGGCGCGACGCGGTACGGGCTCGGGCGGCTGCGCGGAAGGCCGCGGCGGCGGGGCTCAAGAAGGTCGACGGGCGCAGGCGCGAGCGGGACCGGTTGATCAAGCGGCATGGTGATCCGGAGCAGCGGCCCTGGATCTACCTGATCGTTGCCACCGGCGACATTTACGAGGACATCCCGCAGGCACAGGCGGCGGCCCGGGCGGGCGCCGACATCATCGCGGTGATCCGCTCGACCGGACAGTCGCTGCTCGACTACGTGCCCGAGGGTGCGACCCGCGAGGGATTTGCCGGGACGTATGCGACGCAGGAGAACTTCCGGCTGATGCGTGCGGCGCTGGACGAGTCATCGAAGGAGCTCGGGCGGTATATCCGGCTGACGAACTACGCCTCCGGGTTGTGCATGCCGGAGATTGCGACGCTGGCCGGTCTGCAGCGGCTGGACATGATGCTGAACGACTCGATGTACGGGATCCTCTTCCGCGACATCAACCCGATCCGGACCTTCGTCGACCAGCGGTTCAGCCGGCAGATCCATGCCCGGGCCGGGATCATCATCAACACCGGCGAGGACAACTACCTGACCACCGCGGACGCCGTCGACGCCGCGCACACGGTGACGGTGTCGCAACTGCTGAACGAGTACTTCGCCAAGGAGGCCGGACTCGAGGACTGGCAGCTCGGACTCGGGCATGCCTTCGAGATCACTCCCGAGATCCCGGACTCGTTCCGGCTGGAACTGGCGCACGCGATGCTCGCGCGGCAGCTGTTCCCGGACGCGCCGCTGAAGTGGATGCCGCCGACCCGGCACATGACCGGCGACGTGTTCCGCGGGTACCTGCTGGACGGCTTCTTCAACCTGGTCGGTGCGATGACGGGGCAGGGCATCCTGCTGGTCGGCATGATGACCGAGGCCGTGGTGACGCCGTGGATCTCCGACCGTGATCTGGCGCTGCAGAACGTCCGGTACGTCTTGGGTGCCGCGGGCAACCTTCACGAGGACTTCCACCCGGCGCCGGACGGTTTCATCGCTCAGCGCGCGCGGCAGGTGCTGGGGGAATCCATCGACCTGCTGGAGCGGATCGTCGACGACGGACTGCTGAACGCGATCGGTGACGGCACCTTCGGGTTGATGAAGCGCCCCCAGGACGCCGGCCGCGGCCTCGATGGCGTCGCCAAACGCTCGACGGCCTACTACAACCCCGCGATCGAGCTGCTCGAGGAGGCGCAATGAGCATCATCAGGCCGTATGGGGACATGACCGGGGACGGGATGGTGCAGATGTCGTTCACGCTGCCGATCGCGCATGACAAGCGGGCGGAAGGCGCCGCGATCCAGCTCGCGAACAAGATGGGGATGGACCCGGCGCTGGTCGTGCACGCCAAGCCGATGGGGCCTGACTTCACCTTCTTCGTCGTCTACGGACCGGTCAATCACCTGGTCGACACCAGCAAGGTCGAGGTGATCGAACGGGACTACCCGTTGCTGTCGCCGAAGGACGCGAACCTGGCCATCCGCAAGGGCCTTCGCCGTCGGCTCACCGTGGTCGGCGCGTGCATCGGGACGGACGCGCACACCGTCGGGATCGACGCGATCATGAACATCAAGGGATTCGCCGGTGAGAAGGGCCTGGAGTACTACCGCGAGCTGAAGGTGGTCAACCTCGGCGCCCAGGTGGCCGTACCGGAACTGGTCCGCCGCGCCAAGGCGGAGAAGGCGGACGCGATCCTGGTGTCGCAGGTGGTCACCCAGCGGGAAGCACATGTGCTGAACACCAAGGAGATGTCGGCCGCGTTCCGCGAGGCCTACTCCGAACAGACGCGGCCGGTTTTGGTTGCCGGTGGCCCCCGTTTTACCGAGGCGATGGCACCTGAGCTCGGAGTGGACCGGGTGTTCGGCCGCGGTACCACGCCGGGCGAGGTGGCCAGCTATCTCGTCGATGCCCTTGTCACCCGTCGAATCCCGAGTCGGAGAACTGCATGACCAAGGCAACTATCGGTCTGACCGTCACTCACCGGCGCTACGTCCCCTACAGCCACGCGCACTACGCGGGCAATCTGGTCGACGGTGCCTACGTCCTCGGTCTGTTCGGAGACGTTGCCACCGAGGTGTGCATCCAGAGCGACGGCGATGAAGGACTGTTCGCCTCCTACTCGGAGGTGCAGTTCCTGCAGCCGTTGCGGGCGGGCGACATTGTGGAGGTGAAGGCAACGATCTCCCGGGTCGGCAACCGGAGCAGGGAGATCGAGTTCGTCGCCACAGTGGTCTGCCGGGGCCGGGCGGACGGGTCGGAGTCCGCCGCCGAAGTATTGGCCGAGCCGCTCGAGATCACCCGCGCCACCGGCACTGTCGTCGTACCAGCTGCGTGACGATTAGTTGCCCTGGGTAACGATTACGTGGAGTGCCGAGACGGCTCTGTAACGTGACCTCGATCACCGAACGGCGTTATCCCTGGTAGGACAGGCGGGAAGTGTTACAACGCCTTGAAGGAGCGGTCGGAGAGGTTGACACCACCGCCGCGAACGAGCATCGTTTTGGGAGTCGTCATATCCCGTTTCACTAACGGATACAAGAAGTTCGGCCACCGGATGATCCCGCGACGCTGACCAGGCCAGTGCCAGGCCTGAGTCGACGGGGGCTGAGATCGCCGGTGGTTAGCCCCCCGCGGGGCAGAGGTAAAAGGGGCTCGGCGCCCAGTAGACAACAGCCGGGCGGTTCGCATCCAGCGGATCGCCGGTTGGTCCGAAGGAGCGCCGGGCCCCTTTCCCTTGCCCGCTACCGTTGGTAGTCGCGGCGGTCTCGTATCAGCTCCGTACACCTTCCGGCTACTGACCGGATACATCCCCGCCCGCCGTACGTTGTACCGTCGTGCGACCGGCGCCCGCCGGTCGTGTGAGGCGAAGGGGTACCCGAGTGGAGCGGTTGCAGGCGTTGAGGCGCATCCTGCCCAGGCTGATCGTGGCCGTCGCCGCCGGTGCCGGCCTCGGTCTGGCTTTCGAGCCCCATGACCACCCCTGGCTCGCGTTCCTCGCGATCCCGCTGCTGCTGGCCACGCTGAACGGCGTCTCCGTCAAGGCCGGCATCCTGATCGGCGCCGGCTTCGGCATCGCGTACTACGCCGTCCTGGTCCCGTGGATCACGGTGATCGGTGGTGACGCCGCGATCGCCCTGGCGATCCTCGAGGGCCTCTTCTACGGCGTCTTCGGCGCACTCGCGACCGTGGTACTGAAACACCGGCTCTGGATGCTGTGGATCCCGTGCCTGTGGGTAGCGACGGAGTACGCGACCGGCTCGGTGCCGTTCGGCGGCTTCCCCTGGGCCCGGCTGGCCTGGGCGTTCGCCGACTCCCCGCTGGGCAAGCTCGCCTCGCTGGTCGGCATCCCCGGTCTCAGCTTCGTCATCGCTCTCCTCGGCGTCCTGGCCTATGCCGTACTACGGCGCCGAAGCGCACTCAGCCTCCGCGTAGTCGCGGTGGCGGCAGGAATCGCGATCATCGGCGGTAGCTCCTTCATCTCGCTGTCGACCGAGGGCAACGGCAAGACCGTCACCGCCGCGATGGTGCAGGGCAACGTCCCTGGCAAGGGCCTGGAGTTCCTCGGCCGGGCCAGGACGGTGACCACGAACCACCTGAACGCGACCCTCGACCTGCAGAAGATGGTCCAGGCCGGCACGGAGCAGAAGCCGGACCTGGTGATCTGGCCGGAGAACTCGACCGACATCGACCCGTTCAAGGACGCCGAGACCCGGCAGGACATCGAGGAGGCGGTCAAGGCCGTCAACGTGCCGATCCTGGTCGGCGCCGTCCTCGACGGCCCCGGTCCGGACGAGCGCCAGACGGCCGGCGTCGTCTGGGACCCGGTGACAGGCCCGGGCCAGACCTACGCCAAGCGGCACCCGGTGCCCTTCGGCGAGTACATCCCCTTCCGCGACCAGTTGCTGCCCTACATCAAGCGGCTGGAGATGATCGGCCGGCAGACCGTTGCCGGCAAGGTCCCCGGTGTGATGCCGATCAACGGGGTCACCTACGGCGACCTGATCTGCTTCGAACTCGCCTACGACAACGTCGTGACCGACGTGGTCAAGGGTGGCGCGCAGGTCCTGATCGTTCAGACGAACAACGCGACCTACGGCGGTACCGGGCAGCCGGAGCAGCAGTTCGCGATCACCCGGATGCGGGCGATCGAGACCGGCCGGACGGTGCTGATCGCGTCGACCAGTGGCATCTCCGGGGTGATCCAGCCGGACGGCACGGTCGAGCACAAGTCGGGCGAGTTCGTCCGGGACGTGTATGTCGCCTCGGTTCCGGTCCGCGATGGCAATACGCTGGCGACCACTCTCGGCGGCTGGCCGCAGTGGATCTTGTCCGGCCTGGGGATCATAGGAGTAGCGCTGGCGTTGCTGGCGCGTCGCAACCGGAAAGATCCCGACCCCGGCACCCCGCCGGCCCAGGCGCCGAGTCGCGAGACCGTACCGGTCTAAGGCAGAGGTAAGGAGAACCAGCAGCGTGAGCTTCAGCGACCTGGGCAGGATCCTGGTCATCGTTCCCACCTACAACGAGGCCGAGAACATCGAGCCGATCGTGGGCCGGATCCGCGCGGCGGTGCCCGAGGCGGACGTGCTGGTCGCGGACGACAACTCGCCCGACGGCACCGGTGAGCTGGCCGACAAGCTGGCGGCGCGGGACGACCAGGTGCACGTGCTGCACCGCAAGGGCAAGGAGGGCCTCGGCGCCGCGTACATCGCCGGCTTCCACTGGGGCCTCGGCAACGGGTACGGCGTCCTCGTGGAGCACGACGCGGACGGCTCACACCAGCCCGAGCAGCTCCACCGGTTGCTGGAGGCGCTGCGCGACGCGGACCTCGTGCTGGGGTCCCGCTACGTCAAGGGCGGCGAGGTGCAGAACTGGCCCAAGTCCCGGGAGATCCTCAGCCGCGGCGGGAACATCTACACCCGGCTCGCCCTGGGCGTCCCACTGCAGGACGCGACCGGCGGCTACCGGGCGTTCCGGCGGGAGACTCTGGAGGGCATCGGCCTGGACCAGGTCGCCTCGGCCGGGTACTGCTTCCAGGTGGATCTGGCCTGGCGGGCGGTCAAGTCCGGTTTCCGGGTCGTCGAGGTGCCGATCACGTTCGTCGAGCGTGAGTTCGGGCAGTCGAAGATGTCCCAGTCGATCGTGATCGAGGCGATGGCCCGGGTCGGCCGCTGGGGCCTGGCCTACCGGGCTCAGCAGGTGCGCTCACTGTTCAGTAAGAAGGTGTGACTCCGATGCCGTGGTTCATCGCGCTCGCCCTGCTGCTGGTCCCGATCATCGAGATCTACGTGATCATCCAGGTCGGTCAGGTGATCGGTGGCTGGCCGACGGTCGGACTGCTGCTGGTGGAGAGCGCGCTCGGGGCCTGGCTGATCAAGCGCGAGGGACGCCGGGCCTGGAACGCGCTGCGCTCGTCGCTGCAGACCGGGCGGATGCCGGGCAAGGAACTGGCCGACGCCGGGCTGATCCTGGTCGGCGGCACGCTGCTGCTGACGCCGGGGTTCGTGACCGACATCTTCGGGTTCTTCTTCGTCCTGCCGTTCACCCGGCCGCTGGCCCGCAAGGTCCTGACCGCGTTCCTCGGCCGGCGCATCGTGACCCAGCTCGGTGGCAGCCCGCTCACCGGCTTCATGCCGGGCGGACCGGCAGCTCCAGGCGGACCGGCTCAGCCTCGACGCCCTGGGAACGAGGACGTCATCCAGGGGGAGGTCATCAACCCCGACGACGGCCGTCCCCAGGACAAGCCGCCGGCAGGCTGACCACAGAACAGGCCTTCACCGCGGGTGCGGTGAAGGCCTGTTCTGTGTGTTCGTCAGGCGGTGCGCTTGCCGGTGGTGCGGGCGCGGTGCAGGTGCGCCGGGCCGATCTCGCCGTTGCGCAGCAGTTGGACCCGCTCGGCGAGCAGTTCCTCCAGTTCGGAGATGCTGCGGCGTTCCCGCAGCATGTCCCAGTGCGTACGGGCGGGCTTCTCCTGCTTCGGCTCCGGCTTCTCACCGGTCGAACGGGCGGCCTCGCTGCCGCAGTGCGGGCACTCCCAGATCGCGGGCACCTCGGCGTCGTGAGCCATGGTGACCTCGACCACGTGGCCGCGGGGGCAGTCGTACGTGATCATCTGGCGCGGCGCGAACTCGACGCCGCGGTCATCCTCGAAGCTGACCCCACCCAGCCCCGAACCACGCAGTACGCGATTAGACATGTGATACCTCCGAGATTCGTCATCCGTGCCAACGGTCGGCCGACCCGGATCATTCCCATTTTGGCATGCCCGAGCCCCAGGTATGCACCTGACAGCACCGTCATCACGCCGTGTCATCGGCTGTTCACAAATCACTGTGTGTCGCGGGCCACAGTCTGATCACGACCCGACTTTCACAGGCTGTTGCCAGGAATCACCGGCCCTTTCCTCAGCAAGTCTCCCTAGCGTCTGCGTCCATGGTCCTCCCACGCCACAAACTTCGTGGCCTCAGTCCCCTGAACGTGGCCCTGGTGGCTATCGTCCTCGCCATCGCGGTCACCGCGTACCTGCTGTTCTTCCGCGACGAATCAGAAGCTGCCAGTACTACGCGTCCGAGTGTCGCCGTCGCCAGGGGCGAGGTGACCGCCGCCGTCAGTTCGAGCGGGACCCTGCAGAGCGGCCAGACGGCCTCGCCGCAGTTCGAGACCTCCGGCACCGTCACCTCGATCCTGGTGAAGGTCGGACAGGTGGTCGCGAAGGGAGCGGCGATCGCCAAGGTCGACCCGGCCGCGGCCGAGCGGTCGGTCCGGATCGCCGAGCAGAACCAGATCGCCGCGGAGAACTCGCTGACCGCGGCCCAGGAGACGCTGGACGACGCGGAGGAGGCCGCCGACGACGCGGCAGATGCCGCGGCCAGCCCGACCCCGACGCCGACCGCGGGGGAGCAGACCCAGTCCCAGACCCAGCAGACCCAGGATCCCGAGATCGCCGTCACCAACGCCAAGGCCGCGCTGGCCCGGGCGAACGCGGATCTGGAGCAGGCCGACCAGGACCTGGAGGCCGCCCAGGCCGATGTCGCCGCCACCACGCTGAAGGCACCGATCGCCGGCACCATCACCGCGATCAACGGCACCGTCGGGTCCGTCGCGGGCAGTTCAAGCTCAAGCTCGAGCTCAGGTACCGGTACAGGGACGGGAACCTCAGGCTCTACTTCAGGTAGCACCGGGACGACCACGGGCACCACGGCCAGTACCGGCTTCGTCGACATCTCGGACCTCAAGTCGCTGCAGGTGGTAGCGGCCTTCCCGGAGGCCGACGCGACCAAGATCAAGGTCAAGCAGACGGCTACCGTCACCCTCAACGCCTCGCCCGGCACCAACCTCAGCGCGACGTTGACGTCGGTCTCACCGACCCCGACCACGACCAACGGCGTGGTCTCGTACTCCGCGACCTTCACGCTGGCCAAGGTCCCGGCCGAGGCCCGGATGGGCCAGACCGCCAACGTCTCCGTGCAGACCGCCAAGGCCTCCAACGTGCTCTACGTCCCGAGCACCGCGATCGTCACCAGCGGCACTACGAACACCGTCACGCTGGCCAACGGCGGCGGCACCCGCGAGGTCCAGATCGGGGTCCGCGGCGACAGCTTCACCGAGGTCAAGTCCGGTCTCGAGGAGGGCGAGCAGGTCGAGCTCATCCAGGGGGCCATCGGCGGTACCACGGGAACCGGTACGCGTCCCGGTGGCGGGCAGTTCCCCGTCGGCGCCGGCGGCGGCCAGCTTCCCACCGGTGGCGCGGGCGGGGGCGCGAACCGTGGCCGCTGACGCCCTGATCGACATCCGGGGTGTCACCAAGACGTACGGAGCCGGCGAGACCGCGGTGCATGCCCTGCGAGGCGTCCACCTGCAGGTGCGGGCCGGCGAGTACGTCGCGGTGATGGGATCCTCGGGATCCGGCAAGTCGACCCTGATGAACATCCTCGGCTGCCTGGATGTGCCGAGCCGCGGTGAGTACTGGCTGGACGGCACCAATGTGGCCAACCTGTCCGAGGACCAGCAGGCGCTGGTCCGGGGCCGGAAGATCGGCTTCATCTTCCAGTCGTTCAACCTGATCCCGCGGACGAGCGCACTCGCCAACGTCGAACTCCCACTCACCTACGCCCATCTACGCCGCACCGAGCGGCGCCGCCGGGCTCGCCGGGCGCTGGAGCTGGTCGGCCTCGCGGACCGCGAGGACCACCGCCCGAACCAGTTGTCCGGCGGTCAGCAGCAGCGGGTCGCGATCGCCCGCGCGCTCTGCACCGGGCCGCGGATCCTGCTTGCCGACGAACCGACCGGAAACCTCGACCGGCACTCGACC
>NZ_DASRXP010000122.1:0-27329 GCF_035687465.1 Kribbella sp. | reverse complement strand
CACCGGCGATCCGCATCTGGCGATGGGCGGTGGCGAGGTCGCGCTCACGGCGATGGAGGGCTCGCTGCGGGCGACGTTCCGGTTGACCGTCTGCAAGAAGGGCTCCGGCGACGCGCCCTCGGTGGCGTTCCGGTACCCGTTCGCGGAGACGCCCGACTCGTGGGTTCCGATCGGACTGTCCGACCCGGACGGCAGCCAGGGTGGTCAGGGCAACGATCTCAACATCGCCATGCGCCGGGCCGTCGTCAACGCCCTCGACTTCCTCGAGGAGGACCAGGGCATGGATCGCGCCGTGGCCTACGCCTACCTGTCCGCGGCCGCCGACTTCGAGGTTTCCCAGGTCGTCGACCGGACCACCGGCGTCCACGGCGTGATCCCGAAGGCGCATTTCTAAGGGTGCACAGTTAGTCGTGCTCGACGACTGTGAGGGTCCAGCCGGGGCCGGTTCGTTCGAGTTCGGCGTTCCAGCGGTCGGCGACCAGTTTGTGCAGCGACTTCGGCGTACCGGGGTCCTTGCCTGATTCGAGCAGGTGCCGGGCGACCAGGCCGCGGGTGTGTTTCGCGTTGTGGGACACGACCGAGCGGACGCCACCCCGTTCGCGGACGACCGACACGGCGACCCACTTCGACGCCTGCCCACCGGTCGGGCGCCAGGCCGCGGCGTAGGTGGACGAGCGGCAGTCGACGATCACGCCGTTCGCGGCGGCCGCATCGAGCGCGGCCGACAGCGGATCGCGCCAGACCGAGGCGAGCGGCCCGAGCCCCGGCAGCGTCGTGCCCATGGACAGCCGGTACGGCGGGACGCGGTCGCTCATCCGCAAGGCACCCCAGGCGGCCGACACGACGAGCAGACGTGCTCCCGCTCGTCGCTTCGAGCCGGCGGACAACGTGTTGTAGCCGAGAGCGTCGTACAGGACGCCCGAGTAGAGCTCTGATACCGGAACAGCCGGTTCTGTCCGCCACCGGGTGTTCCGCTCGACCTCATCCTTGAGCGAGACCCCCGCATTCAGTACGCCGTACGCGTCGGCTGAGGCACTCACCTTCGCCAGCGTGTCCAGCACGTTCTCCCGGGTCGAACCGAGCTCCGGAAACGACAGCGTGGACAGGTCGACCGCGCGGCCGCGGGAGCGACCGGTCTTGCCTTCGGACGGCGGCAGCAGGATCAGGGTCACGTCAGCTCGTCCAGGATCGCCAGGTCCTCGGCGGTCGGATCCCACAGTCCGGCCGCGACGTTCTGCGCGATCTGCTCGGGCTTGGTGGCGCCGGCGATCACCGAACCGACCGCGGGCTGTGCGGCCAGGCCACCGATGGCGACGTCGAGCAGGGTGAGGTCGCGCTCGGCCGCGAACGTCTCCAGCGCCTCGATCCGGTCGAAATCTGCCCGGGCCAACCGCTCCGGCTGCTTGGCCAACCGGGTCCCCTCCGGGGCGCCCTCGCCGCGCTTGTACTTGCCGGTGAGCAGGCCGGCCTCCAGCGGGAAGAACGGCAGGATGCCGATGCCGAGGTGCTCGCAGGCGGGGACGAGTTCGTCCTCGACGTCCCGGTCGAGCAGGGAGTACTTGTTCTGCGCGCTGATGAAGTGCTCGAACCCGGCGGTCCGCGCGGCCCAGTCGGCGTCGACCACCTGCCAGCCGGCGAACTGCGAGCTGCCGATGTAGCGGACCTTGCCCTCGGCAACCAGCTCGGACAGCGCCGCCAGGGTCTCCTCGATCGGCGTGATGGGATCGGGGACGTGCAGCTGGTAGAGGTCGATCCAGTCCGTGCCGAGCCGGCGCAGGCTGGAATCGATCGCCTTGCGGATGTAACGGCGGGAACCGCGCACACCCCAGTCGGGGCCGTTCGCGCCCTTCAGGTCACCGCCGAACTTGGTCGCGATCACGACCTCGTCGCGGCGTTTGCCCAGCGCCTGTCCGAGGATCTCCTCGCTCCAGCCCTGCTCGCCGCGGTAGACATCGGCGGTGTCGAACAGGGTGATACCGGCGTCGAGGGCGGCGTTCACCACTGTGTCCGCCTGGCCGGCGTCGATCCGGCCGCCGAAGTTGTTGCAGCCCAGTCCGACCACGCTGACCGTGAGTCCTGAATCGCCCAGCTGCCGGTACTCCATCTCAGTCATGTCTTCAGCCTAGAGGCCGGATCCCACCGGAATGCCGAAGGCCCATGCTGTGGCGACCTGCTACGACATAGCATGCACAACATGCCGAGTCTTTCCGTCGACGGCGCCCGTACCCGGGCCGCCGCACTCACCGTCCACTCGTACGACGTCGATCTCGACCTCACCCAGGGCGATCGAACGTTCGGTTCCACCACCACGATCGCGTTCTCCGCCCGGACCGCCTCGACGTTCGTGGACGTCAAGCCGGACGAGCTGATCTCCGTCACCCTCAACGGGACGGCGGTCGCCGTCGGCGGACTCGACGACGGACGGCTCGAGCTGACCGGGCTCGCGGCCGACAACGAGCTGGTCGTAGTCGCGTCGATGCTCTACTCCAACGACGGCGAGGGCATGCACCGCAGCGTCGACGCGGCCGACGGACTGACCTATCTCTACGCGATGTCCTTCCTGGACGCCGCGCCGCGGATCTACGCCTGCTTCGACCAGCCGGACCTGAAGGCGCCGTACCGGGTGAAGGTGACCGCGCCGCCGGAGTGGATCGTGCTCGGCAACGGAGCCGCGACCCAGGTCTCCCCCGGTCGCTGGGAGCTGGCCGAGACCAAACCGCTCTCGACGTACTTCGTGACGCTGGTGGCCGGCCCGTACCACCAGATCCTCAGCGAGCACGACGGAATCCCGCTCGGCCTGGTCTCACGGCAGTCGCTTGCGGAGGCGCTGGACCGCGAGGCCGCCGACATCTTCGAGGTGAGCGGTCAGGCGTTCGACGAGTTCCACCGGCTGTTCGGGTACCGCTACCCGTTCGGGGAGTACCACCAGGCGTTCGTGCCGGAGTTCAACGCCGGCGCGATGGAGAACCCGGGCTGCGTGACGTTCCGCGACTCGATGGTGTTCCGCTCGGTCGCGACCGACGGCGAGCGCAGTTCCAGGGCGCGGACCATCGTGCACGAGATGGCGCACCAGTGGTTCGGCGACACCGTGACCATGCAGTGGTGGAACGACCTGTGGCTGAACGAGTCGTTCGCGGAGTACATGGCGCATCGCGTCGCGAGCACCGCGACGAAGTACACGGACAACTGGATCGACTTCGCCTTCATCCGCAAGTGGTGGGGCCTGCAGGCCGACCAGCGCTCGTCCACCCACCCGGTCGCCGCGGACGCGGTCAAGGATGCGCTCGCGTCGCTGGACGACTTCGACGGGATCTCCTACGCCAAGGGCGCGGCCGTACTGAAGCAGTTGGCCGCCTATCTCGGCGACGACGTGTTCCTCGCCGGTGTCCGGGCGCACATCACCTCCAACGAGTTCGGCAACGCGACCTTCGCCGATCTGGTCGCCAAGTGGACCGAGGCCGGCGCGGTCGGGCTCGAGGCCTGGGCGCAGAACTGGCTCCGCACTGCTGGCGTCGACACGATCAGTGCCGAGCGGACCGCGACCGGCATCAAGCTCCGCCGTACTACGCCCGCCGACCATCCCGCCGATCGCCCGCACAAGTTCACTGTCGGCGGGTACGACGAGTCGGGGCGCGGGGTGTCCGTACCGGTCCTCTTGGACGCCGACGAGGTCGAGGTCGCGCTCGACCCGTCCGTGGCCGTGGTGATTCCGGACGCGGCCGACGACACCTGGGCCAAGATCCGGCTCGACGAGCTGAGCTTGTCGCGGCTGCCCCAGGTGCTGCCGAAGATCGAGGACGGGGTCACCCGGGCGGTGGTGCTGAACAGCATCCGTGACGCCACGGCCGACGGCGAGCTCGACCCGCGGCTCGGCTTCGACGTCGTGCTGGCCGCGTTGCCCGCGGAGACCAGTGACCTCGCCGTCGGCGCGATGATCACGTGGGCCCAGACCCGGCTGCTCGGGGTCTACCTGCCGTACGAGCCGTACCGGGAACGTCTGGCCGCGGTGCTGACCGAGAAGCTGGCGACGGCTCCGGCCGGAAGCAGCCTCCAGCTGATGGTGATCCGCGCGCTGACCCGCGTGACCGAGGACGCCGGGCTGCTGCGCGGCTGGCTGATCGGCGAAAGTGTTCCGGAAGGCGCCGCGGTCGACGCCGACCTGCGCTGGCTGATCACCTTGCAGCTCGCCCGGCTCGGCGCTGTCGGCGATGCCGAGATCGACGCCGAACTCACCCGGGACAACTCGTCCGAGGGCGTCGTGCACGCGACCCGCTCCCGGGCGGCGCTGCCGACGACGGAGGCGAAGGACCGGGCCTGGGCGCAGATCATGACTGATGCGGACCTCCCGAACTACGAGGTGTACGCCGCTTGCGAGGGCTTCTGGCATCCCGCTCAGGCCGAGCTGACCGCGCCGTACGTGGAGCGGTTCTTCGAAGAGATCGCGGGCACGGAGAAGCTCCGCACGGGCTGGGTGGTCGCCTACAGCATCCGGCTCGGCTTCCCGCGCTACGCGATCGACGAGCGGGTGGTCCAGATGTCCGAGGACCTGGTCGCCGACGAGTCGGTGTCGGCCGGGATCCGGCGCGCGGTGGGCGACCACGCGGACGACGTACGGCGTGCTCTCGCGGTCCGCGCGGCCTATCCGATCGAGTGAAAACATGGTCGGCTACGGGACCTCGCCGTCACGATCACCGTCGGTTGTGACTAGTGTGACTGGTGTGACGACGAGGACGGTGGTGAGCAGGCAAGATGTGATTTCGTGACGTAACCTCCACAATGACCGCCGGGCACGGCGCGCCGGTCTTGGTCAGGCAGCAGGCGCCGGGAGAGACTGTCTAGAACCGCACAGGAGAACAAAGGCAATGCGCGAGGCGAGGCTCGTTGGCCTGAGCCAGGATGGCAAGCAGCTCATCCTGGCGCTGGCAGAGACGGGTGAGGAGTTCGCCATCCCGGTCGACGACCGGTTGCGTGCGGCCCTGCGCGGCGACCGTGCCCGACTCGGCCAGCTGGAGATTCAAATGGAGAGCGCGCTGCGCCCACGAGACATCCAGGCTCGTATTCGCGCCGGCGAAAGTCCCGAGGCGGTCGCGGCCGTCGCCCAGATGCCGATGGAACGCGTGATGGCGTTCGCCGGCCCGGTACTGGCCGAGCGCGACCACGTCGCCAACCTCGCGCAGCGCGCCTCCGTCCGGCGCCGCGGCGGTGGCGACGCCCCGACCCGCAACCTCGGTGCCTGGGTGACCGAGCGCCTCCGCACCCGCCAGGTCGACCCGGCCTCGGCCGAGTGGGACGCCTGGCGCCGCGACGACGGCCGCTGGGCCGTCCGCGTCTCGTACTTCGCCGAGTCCGAGGACGAGAAGGTCGCGATGTTCGCGTACGACGCTCCCGGGCGGTACGCGGTCCCGGATGACGACGAGGCCCGCTGGCTCGTCGGCGAGCAGGCGCAGGTGATCGCGCCGCCGACCGAGCGCCGTCTCACCGCGGTCGCGGACTTCGACCTGAGCCTTGCTCCTGACCACGGCGCCGACAGCTACGAAGCGGGCTTCGAGGACACCATCAGCCTGCCGCGCGGACGGGCCCACCAGTCCGACCGCGACGCCAACCGGGACACCGGTCGCGGGTTCGGCCGCGAGCTCGAAAGAGAAACCGGCCGCGACTTCAGCCGCGGGCCTGGTCGCGATGCGGGGCACGACAGCCCGCCCGGCGTATCGCGGGAAGTTTCGCGTGAGGTAGCCCGCGAGGTTTCGCGGGATGTCGAGCGCGGTCCCCGTCGGGTGCACTCGGTGCCGAGTCCCGACGACGAGCCCACACTCATCGACGTACCAGTTGAGCAGCCGCCGGCGCTGCGGCCCGCAGTACGGGCGGTCGAGCGCTCGGCTCAACTGCCGGTCGACCAGCCGCCGATGACGCCCCCGGAAGAGCGCGCGGCCGCCCCCAAGAACCGCTTCACCGAACGGCAGAGTCCAGACAACCGCCAGACCGACGCACGCCAGGAAGCTGTGCCAGACGCAGCGCCCGCAGCCGCCGCACCGCGTCCTGCGGATCCTCGGCGAGACGATGCAGCAGCACGTGCGGCTGCGCCGCGTCCCGCGGACCCGCGGCAGTTCGCGCCGAAGCCTGCTGATCCCCGGCCGGAGCCGCTGCCTGAGTCCTCCCCCGCACCGAGTGACGCTCCTGTCGAGGCGCCGGCTGCGCAGGACGGCGCCGAGCAGCCCGCCGCGGCCGAGCCGAAGAAGAAGGCGACCAAACGAGGCTCGAAGCGCGCCAGCGTCCCCAGCTGGGACGAAATCATGTTCGGCAAGAAGGCGGACTAGAACCTGCTCCCGACACCCGCCCGCAGCTGAACCTGGACACGTGTCTCAGATTGCGGGCGGTGTTTGGCAGTTGACTCTGGGTCTGCCATGATCTTCCGCATGCGAATCTCGCTGTGTTGTTGCTGTTGTTGTCGCTGACGCGCGCCGTCTCCGGCGCACGAGGCCCTGCCCGCTTTTCCGAGGCCCGCCCGCCGACACCAGCAACCACAGGATTCCGGATTCCCAGCGATGAACCTCTCTGCTTTCGCCGACCTGCTCGCGTCCCGCGGGCTGCGCCTGCTGCCCGGCTCGCACGCCGTCCCGGTCGAACTGCTCGTTCAGTTGCCTGACGCAACGATCGCCCAGTTCACCGCCCGCGGCACCACCCTGCGGATGCGCAACTACTCCGCGGACGCGCTCACCACGATCACCATCGCCGCCGAGTGCGGCTGCGGCGACCACCACCCGCAGACCGGCCCGGCCCGCGTCGCGCTGAGTACGTTCGCCTCTCCCCTGGCCGAGCGCACCATCGACGGCGAACTCCTCTTCGGCTGGACCCAGCACGAAGCCGGCCACCTCCGCCTCGCCGACGCCGCCCCCCACTTCTTCGACCTCCTCACCGCCCTCCCCGCGGCAGCACCCCGCACCCTCGTCGGCGTCGCCTGACCCTGGCTCCCCCAGGACAAAACTGTTTGAGGAACTCGGGGCGAGCGGCGAGTATTGCTCGTTATGCCCGAACCGGATGCGCCCGCGTCCGGGCGGCCGCTTCCTGACTCACCAGGACCCCGCGTTCCTGCTGCCACTAGCGGCCCTCAACGGCGTCTTTCAGGCGCTGACCACTCCGACGATGCGCGGTATCGTCCCGCAGTTGGCGACCGGACGCGGCATCCAGGTGGCCAACTCGCTGCTGGCCTCCACCAGGAACCTCGCCCGAATGATCGGGCCTGCCGCCGCCGGCCTGCTGACCGTCTCCGTTGGCGGTGGCTGGGCTCTCGCCGCGGATGGGGTGTCCTTCCTCCTGGCAGCCGTCTGCTTCGGCCGGATCTCGCTCCCCGATCGGCCGGATCGCGCCGCAGGCGGCTCGACCATGCTCGACGAACTGCGGGAGGGCTGGAGCTACTTCAGCTCCAAGCCGTGGATCTGGTCGGTGACCCTGGCCTTCGCTGTTCTGAACGCCGTCTACCTGGGGATCTGGCAGATCCTCGGCCCGGTGATCGCCGTCGACACGATCGGTGCTCAAGGCTGGGGGTTCGTACTGAGCGCCCGCGCGGCCGGCGCGCTACTCGCCACCGTGGTGATGGTGAAGCTGACCGTACGACGACCGATGGTGCGGGCCCTGTCCTTGATGACGCTGGCCGCCGTCCCGCTGATCCTCCTCGGTACCGGCGCGAATGCCTTCTGGCTGGCCGCAGCGGCCTTCGCCGCCGGGGTGGCCGCTGAGTTCTTCACCGTCGTGTGGTCCACGGTCTGTCACCTCCATATCCCCGAACGACTCCTCTCCCGAGTCGGCGCCTACGACGAGTTCGGGTCGTTCGCGTCGATTCCCCTCGGCCAACTGGCAGCCCCGCTCCTGGCGGCGGCCTTTGGCACCGCAGCTGTGACCATCACCGGAGGGGCAGTGTTGGCGGTAGCCATGCTGCTACCCCTACTCCTGCCCTCACTGCGGCGAATCGAGATGAACACCGACCCGGTCAGCGGGCAGGGGCGGTGGACGCGCCGGGCTGGAGGGGGCAGGAGATGAGTTGGGGCTCGGCGGTCAGGCCGTGGTCCAGGTAGTCGACCAGGATCTTGACGCCGAGGCGGCCGAGTTGCTCGCCGGGTGAGCGCATGATCGTGAGGGCCGGTTCGGACATGGTGGCGATCTCGGCCGAGGTGGTCAGGGCGAGCACGGAGACGTCGGCCGGTACGCGGAGTCCGGCTCTCTGAACGCCCAGCATGACCCCGAGGATCGCCTGTTCATTGCGGACCATGATCGCGGTGATCTCGGGATGATCGGTGAGCAGTTGCTGGGTGGCTTCGGCTCCCGCGGCAGCCGTTTGATCGCAGCCGACTGTCAGCGAGGTCAGACCGCGCTCCTTCAGCTGACGATCGAGGGCCGCGGCCGTGCGCACCTGGGGTCCGTACCCGAGGAAGCTCGAGTCCGCGTGCTGCTCCTCGATCAGGCCGAGATGCCGGTGACCGAGTCCTTCAAGATGATCGAGTGCGCCCGCGACCGTGGCGTCGAAGTCGATGTCGGTATGCAGCAGGCCGGTCGGATCCGCGGTCCGGCCGATCAACGCGAACACAGTACCGGATGCCTGGAGCGCGGCGACCCTTGGATCGTCGAGCAGGACCTCCATCAACAGGACGCCGTCGACCAGGCCAGCCGACACGAGGTCGGTGAGTTCGTCGGCAGTGTTGCTCACCGGCCAGAGCGTCAGGTGGTAGTCGCAGTCGTTGGCACTCGTCGCCGCTCCCGTCAGGAACTCGAGCGACGTGGTCCCCAACCGCCGCTGCAACGCCGGGAACGCCAAGGCCAGATTCTGCGTACGACGGCTCGCCAGCGCCCGGGCGGCCCGGTTCCGCTGGAAATTGAGCTCGGCCATCGCCGCCTCGATCCGGGCCCGGGTCGCAGGCGTGACGGCCTTGGTGCCGTTCACCACGTAGGACACGGTGGCGATCGACACCCCCGCCCGATCGGCGACCTGCTGCATCGTCGTCATGCTCACCTCGTCCGGCTCGTTCCCGTGCAGGGATAAATGCTATGCGCCCGGGCCTTGACCTCCGGACAGGTTAAGCGCTTAGCTTACCAGCCATGAACACCACGTCCGGGCTCCCGTCCCTGGGTTTCTCCTCCTCGCTGAGCGATCT
This sequence comes from Kribbella sp., assembly GCF_035687465.1. NCBI lineage: Bacteria > Bacillati > Actinomycetota > Actinomycetes > Propionibacteriales > Kribbellaceae > Kribbella > Kribbella sp. The sequence goes on along the minus strand of NZ_DASRXP010000122.1, from coordinate 18,186 downwards.
CGAGGACGGTTTCTCGTGGGCGAAGGAGATCGCGCTGGCCACGGTCCGTACCGGGAGCTCACCCGAAGCGATCCCGAGCTACCACGCCGGACTGCTCGACCGGCCGATGTTCTACTCACGTGACGTCGCGCATCAGGCCCTCGGAGCCCACCTGCTCGGTCTCGACGAGGAGAACTTCGTGATGCTGCGCCACTTCGGCGCCTCCGCGACCGAGGCTCGCAAGTACTACCCGCTCTGGGCGTTCACCTTCGACGGGGAACCGGCGGCGATCGACTACCGATCGGACACCGACTTCGTCCGGGAGACCCCGGCGCCCTTCGAGATCGCCCAGTTGGCGCTGGAGCTGTACCGCTGGACGCACGACAAGCGCTACCTGACCGACCCCGCCCTGACCGAGTACTACGAGCACATCGTCAACGACTTCGTCAGGTTGCATGACATCCAGGGACTCGGCCTGGCCGGCGAACTCGAGACGGTCGACATCTTCGCCGGATCACCGACGTACAACGAGCATGCGGGCCTGCCGGATCTCCAGATCGCAGCCGATGGCGTCGCCTCGCAATGGGCCGCCATGAACACGGTCAGCGAAGTACTGGGTGATTGCGCGCTCGCTAAGCAGGCGAGGTCCGAAGCCGATCGTGTCCTGGCTGCGTTCGAGAGTTCCTGGTGGGACGACGAAGGTGGGCGCTACCTCGTCGGTCTCTCGAGCGGTGGCCAGCTCAAGGGCTTCGCGTCCGAGGCTTCTTGGTTCCCGATGGTCAAGCGGATGCCGCTCGACGACCGCCGCGTCCACCGCCATCTGGCCCAGCTCGCGGAGTGGCTGCGCGAGAACCCACCGCATTTCCTGGAATCCACCAGCTACCTGCCCGAGGCATTCTTCGCCTACGGGTTCGACGACGAAGCGCTGTACTGGCTGCGCCGGGTGATCGACTCCCGGTGGACCTACCCGGAGATCCCCTTCACGATCATCTCCAACCTCGCGACCGGTCTCACCGGACTCGAGGTCGCGGCCGACGGCTCGATCTCGACCCGTTCCAAGCTGCCGGATGGCGAGTGGGTGGAGGTCCGCGACGTACCGATCGCGAACGCCCTCCTGACGATCCGCCACGAGGGCCGGCACCACACCGAACTGACGCTGGCCGGAACCGCTTCACCGCTCCGCTGCGAGGCCCACTTCGCCGGCACCCCTCCCCAGGTCACAGAGCTCGCGCCAGGCAGCACCGTCCGCCTGAGCGCCGACCGATCGATTCGAAGGTGATCACCATGAAGAAGAGCAGGCTCATCGCCGCCCTTGCGGCCGCCGGCCTCACCCTGGCGCTCGGCGGTTGCTCCGGCGACTCGGACAGCGGTTCCGGTGGCAGCGTGACGATCAAGTTCGCCCACTGGGGCAACAATGAGGAAGCCAAAACGATCGCGTCGATGATCGCGGCGTTCCAGCAGGCCAATCCCACCATCAAGGTGCAGGACAACTGGATCCAGGCCGATTACCAGCAGAAACTCACCACCTCCGTCGCCGGCGGCCAGGCGCCCGACGTCGCCCAGACCTCGAACGCGTTCCTCGCCGACTTCCAGTCCGCGTTCCAGCCGGTCCAGGTCGACCCGTCCGCCTACTACGCCCCGAACATCCCGAACGCGCTGAAGGTCGGCGACCAGTACTACGGCGTGCCGTTCGTGATCAAGCCGAAGGTGATGGCGATCAATCTCGGTCTGTTCAAGAAGGGCGGCGTACCGGCCCCGTCCCTGACCCAGCCGATGACCGTGGACCAGTTCGTCGCGACGGCGAAGAAGCTCACCTCGGGCACCGGGAAGGCCAAGGTCTACGGATCGGCGCCCCTGTGGTTCAACGGCTGGCTGGTCGCGGAGGGAGGCGACTTCTTCTCCGCCGACGGGCAGGCGTGCACCCTCGACACTCCGGCGGCACTGGCCACGGCGAACCTGATGATCGAGGCACAGGCATCCGATGGATTCGCCCCGACGCTGTTGGCCGCGCAGGGGCAGGACATGTTCTATTGGCTGAGCGTCGATCGCCTGGCCATGCAGCCCGACTTCGGTCCCTGGGACATCGCCAAGCTCGCCGGGCTCAAGAGCGGCGACTTCCAGATCCTCCCGGTGCCCGGGAACGGCTCGCAGCTCGAGGTGAACGGAATCGCGATCTCCAAGTCGGCCAAGGACAGCAAGCTCAGTGCCGCGCAGAAGTTCGCCGCGTTCATGAGTACCGACGACCGCGCGCAGAGCCTGCTGACCACAACGAAGTCGTCGCTCGGGGTACCCGTCACCAGTACGGGGCTGAAAAGTTTCGAAGCGGCGGCGCCGGATCTCAACCTGAAGGCCTTCGTCACCGCCGCCGGTCAGTCCAAGTTGGGCGCCTCGGTGAAGAAGTACGGCCAGATCACCGGCAACATCGGCGAGGCCCTCAGCTCCAAGACCGCGATCGGCTCGGGCAAGCAGGACCCGGCGACGGTGCTGTCCGATCTGCAGAAGCGGTGCCCAGCGGGACTGACGACCGGCTGATGCAGCCGATCGCCACCTTCGGCCTGATCGTCGCGAGCGCCTACGCGGTCTTGTTCGGAGTGATGAAGCTCGCCACGGCGCGGCGCTGGATCGACCGGTCGACCGCCGCGTTCTGGATCTTCATCTCGCCCTGGGTCTTCGGGTTCCTGCTCTTCACGGCCGGGCCGATGGTGTACTCGCTGGTGCTGTCGTTCTTCGACTGGAACCTGCTCGACCCGGCCAGCTTCGTGGGGCTGGACAACTATCAGAAGGCCGCCGCCGACCCGCTGCTGGGCCAGGCCATCAAGGTCACCCTGCTCTACGCGGTCCTCAGTGTGCCGTTGTCGACCGCGCTCTCCCTGGCGGTGGCCCTGCTGATGAACACGAAGGTTCGCGGTATCCACTTCTTCCGGACCGTCTGGTACCTGCCGAGCCTGGTGACCGGCGTGGCGCAGACGATCCTGTTCCTGTGGGTGTTCAACCCCACCTACGGCCTGCTCAACGGTGTGCTGGACGTCTTCGGCGTGCACGGGCCCGCGTGGTTCAACTCGACGTTCTGGTCGTTGCCGGCGGTCGTGCTGATGAGTCTGTGGACCGTCGGCGGCAACATGATCATCTATCTCGCCGGTCTGCAGGACGTCCCGGTCGAGCTGTACGAAGCCGCCGAGATCGACGGGTCCGGCCGGTGGCAGCGCTTCTGGAACATCACCCTGCCGCAGATCAGCCCGGTCATCTTCTTCAACGTGGTCACCGGACTGATCGGTGCCATGCAGGTCTTCACCCAGGGATACATCGTCACGCAGGCCGGTGGCGGTCCGGACAACTCGCTGCTCTTCCTGGTGCTCTACCTCTACAAGAACGCGTTCGAGTTCTTCCAGATGGGCTACGCCTCCGCGCTGGCCTGGATCCTGCTGGTGATGATCCTGATCCTGACCGCTCTGGTGTTCCGTGGCAGCGCCTTCTGGGTGTTCTACGAAGCCGGTCGTCCGACGAAGGAGAACCGTGTCCGGACCCCGTGAACTGTCCCGGCCGGGAAAGGCCTTCGCGTTCCTGAGCCTGCTGGTCGGCTCGTTCGTGTTCGCTTATCCATTCCTGTGGATGGTCGCCACCTCGCTGCGCACCAACCAGGGCGTCGCCCGGGCAGGCATCAACCTGTGGCCGATCCAGTGGCGATTCGCCAACTACACCGAGGGACTGGCCTCGTTCCCCTTCTGGCGGTACCTCGGCAACTCGGTCCTGTCGACCGTCATCCCGGTCGTCGGTACCGTGCTGATCTCGTCCCTGGCGGGCTTCGCCTTCGCCCGGATCCCGGCGCGAGGAGCCGGCGTCACCTTCGCCGTCGTCCTGGCCACGATGCTGCTGCCTGGCGAGGTGACGATCGTGCCGCAGTTCATCCTGTTCCGGACCCTCAACATGATGGACACGCTCTATCCGATCATCCTGCCGGCGCTGTTCGGCTCGCCGTTCTTCATCTTCCTCTTCCGGCAGTTCTATCTCCGCCTGCCGACGGCACTGACCGATGCCGCACGGATCGACGGCGCCGGCTGGTTCCGTACCTGGTGGTCGATCTACCTGCCGCTGTCCCAGCCGATCGTCGTGGCCGCCGCGGTCCTGCAGTTCATGAGCTCCTGGAACAACTTCCTCACCCCCGCGATCTACCTCACCACCGACACCTGGAAGACCCTGCCCCTGGCACTGGCCGGCTTCTCGTCCGTCAACTCGACCGACACCACTCTGCTGATGGCCACCACGATCGTGGTGATCGCTCCCTGCATCGCCATCTTCTTCCTGGCCCAACGTCACATCGTCGGCGGAATCTCCTTCAGCGGCATCCGCTGAACGAACTACTCCACTGGGCCGGGTCGGTGGGCTCTTGAATAAGTAACACGCATGGTTTAACTTACACGCACGTTACCGCTGTGTGTGCGGCAGATCACGCTGGTCTGCCCCTCCTGGCGGTCCTCATGCTGCTCCTGGCCGCCACCTGGAGGTACCCCGATGACCGCACGCCGCCTGCTTGCCGGGCTGATATCCGCACTCCTGCTGACCGGAATCCTGGCCGCGCCGCCCGCTCAGGCGGCGACCATGTACCCCAGTGGTGTCGGCGCCGACCTCGGCCCGACCCCGACCACCCTCGGCGTGAAGCCAGCCGCCGGTGAGGATCCCGCCGGCTTGCAGACGGGGACCGAGCAGGGCCGCAACTACTGGCGAACCAACCAGGCGGCGAACACGAGCTTCTTCTCGTTCGACGTCGACCACGACTACGTGAACGAACTGAACACCGACGACGTCGTCGTCAGCGTCGCCTACCTCGACAGCGGCACCGGCACGCTCCAGCTCGAGTACGACGCCGCGGCCGATCCGCAGGCGAAAGCGGATGACGTGCAGCTGAAGAACACCGGTCTCTGGCAGACCGGAACATTCACCCTGAACGACATCGAGTTCGCCGACCGCCTCGGTGGAGCGGATCTCCGGCTGTCCGGCAGCGCCGACATCACCGTCGCGAGCCTGCGGATCAGCACCTTCGGTGCATCCGTCCAGCTCGGTGAGGCGCCGGTCCAGTCCGGGATCACCCCGCGCGCGGGTGACCGCCCGGAGGGCCTCATCACCGGGGTCCAGGACGGACGGCCGTACTGGCAGACCGACCACACGGCCCCGGCGCCGGGTGCGAACTTCTTCTACATGAACGTGTCCGACACCTACCTGTACGACAACAGGAACCTGGTCCTCGTCAGCATCGACTACTTCGACGAGGGCAACGGCCAGTTCGGACTGCACTACGACTCCCCCGGCCAGACCATCCCGGAGATGTTCAAGAACTCCGAGGTCATCCAGTACGGCGACACCAAGACCTGGAAGACCTACACGTTCGCCCTGAACGACGCGGTGATGACGAACCGCTCGAACGGCTCGGACTTCCGGATCAACACCGGCAACAACTCGATCGAGCTCAAGGTCGCCGCGGTGCGGGTGGCCAAGGTGGCCACCACGCTCGACGTGACCGAAGGCCTGCTCGACCTGATCGACGAGGCCGCCCGGGTCCAGAAGGCGGCTCGCGAGGGCACGCGTGACGGTCAGTACCCGGCCGGCAGCCGGGCGACCCTGCTGACTGCGATCAACGATGCCCGCGCGGTCGCAGCCACCCCGGGCGTCACCGACGTCCAGGTCAAGGCGGCCCTTCAGACCTTGCAGACCAAGCTCGACGCGTTCAGGGCATCCGCCGTCGACACCAACTTCGCTCCCACCGGTACTGCGGCCGCCAGCGGCGGGACCGGAGCCGCCAACGTCAACGACAACAACCACGGGACTCTCTGGACCAGCGGCGAAGGTGATTCCTGGCTGCAGGTCGACCTGAAGAAGCCGCGGGCCGTGAACGATGTCCGGGTGGAGTGGGCGCAGTCGTACTCCCCCGACTACACCGTGCAGGTCTCGAACAACGGCACCACCTTCACCACGGTCGGCCGGACCGGTGCGCCCGGCGCCAACCAGTTCAGCAAGACGCGGTTCGCGACTACGGAGGCCAGGTATATCCGGGTCGCGATGACCGGGTCGCCCAGCTTCACCGTCAAGGAGCTGCAGCTCCGCGAATCCCCCGTGGTCGTCCCGAAGCCGACGCTGGTGCACACCGTCAACCCGACCGAGGACGGCGTGGTCGCCGACTTCGACGCCACCCGGTACGGCGCCGACCGCAGTGGCTGGAAGGACTCGACCAAGGCCATTCAGAACGCGCTCTACGCGTGCCAGGACGCAGGCGGCGGAACCGTCTGGCTCCCGGCCGGCAAGTACCTCGTCAAGGACACGCTCGAGGTCTACGCCTTCTGCACCCTCCGTGGCGACCGCCGCGATCCCGACAAGGGCAAGGGCGACTACGGCACCCTCGTGATCGCGGATCTCGCCTCCGGAGACGACGGGCCGTCGTTGTTCCGCATCGGTGGCTCGGCCGCCGTGATGGGCGTGACCACCTACTACCCGCGGCAGAGCGCGACCCAGCCGGTGCCGTACAACTGGACCTTCGAGCTTCCCGGCCGGGCCTGGATCGGCAACGAGAACTACATGATGTCGACCGTCTCGGACGTCACCATGTTGAACTCGTACCGCGGCATCGGGATCAGCACCTTCGCCAGCGACAAGGGCGAGGCGCCGAGCGCCGGTCAGGTGCACGAGTCGAGCACCGTCCGGAACATCCGCGGCACCGCTCTCCTGGAGGGCGCCCGGGCCTACAACGGCGCTGACGTCGGCACCTGGGAGAACATTGCCTTCAGCAACTCGTACTGGGCGTCCGCTCCGAGCGCCTACAAGCCGCCGGCCCGCGCCGCCCTCGACACCTGGACCCGGGCCAACGGCACCGGCCTGGTACTCGGCGACCTGGAGTGGGACCAGTTCCACAAGATCACGCTCTCCGACTACAAGGTCGGCGTTCACGTGGTGGCCGGGCAGCGCGCCCAGTTCACCGGCAGCTTCCTGCAGCCCGACATCCGGCGGACCGACATCGGTGTGCAGGTCGACGTGATCGACGACCGGTGGGGTATGACGCTGGCCGGCGGACATGTCGACGGCAGCATCGCCGCGGTTCAGAACAACGCCCGCGGCTACGTGAAGATCACCGGCACAGAAACCCAGGGAGCGCTCTCCGGGATCGTGCACCAGCTGTCCGGTGCCTCCCCGACATACACCCAGAAGCCGCTGCCTGCGCCTGCCAGGAAAGCCCTGTACGTCGTGGCTGCCCCGCATGGCGTCGGGTATCTCCCCGCGGCTGACGCGACCAGCGCAGTACAGAAGGTGCTGGATCGGGCTGGCCGGGACGGCGGCGGCATCGTCTATCTGTCTGCCGGGTTCTACCGCATCAACAGCCACCTGAAAGTCCCGGCGAGGGTCGAGCTGCGCGGCTCGTCCGCGGGACCGAACCGCGACCAGTCGGGAGCGAGTGCCGGCACCGTGTTGCACGCCTTCGAAGGACGAGCCACCACCGCGCCCGACACCGCGACGGCACTCGTCACGCTCGACGGCACCAAGGCAGGCCTGAGAGGACTGCGGGTCTTCTACCCGGAGAACAACCCCGGTTCGGCCGACGGCGTAGTCCCCTACCCGTACGCCGTCCGCGGCAAGGGCTCGCAGACGTACGTCATCAACGCGGGCTTCCCGAACGCGTGGAACGGCGTCGACTTCACCACCTATCGCAACGACGGCTTCGTCGCCCGCAAGATCGCCGGTGCCTTCTTCGACCACGCGATCGCGGTCGGCCGCAGTACCGGTGGGAGGATCGAAGGCGTGCTGTCCAACGGCAACGCGGTCACCCGGGTCGGCTACCAGCAGCCGTACTGGATGAACGAGGGCAACATCTTCGAGTTGGTGATCGACAAGTACATGCGCAAGACGGCCAAGATCGTCACCGTCGACGGAGCCACCGGGCTGACGTTGTTCAACGTCTTCGCGTACGGCTTCCACGACGGGCTGGTCGTCAACAGCGGCCAGGTCGACGCCTTCAACCTCGGCACCGACAACCTCGGCGAAGGCGGCTACACGGTCAAGGTCGTCGAGGGTGACGTCGAGGCGACCAACCTGGCCCGCTACAACGGTGCCACCAGCAACGGACCGGTCACCCTGCACAACGTGATGGCGATCAACATGGTCCAGCGCAGCATTTCGGCGGTCGCGAGCCCGGCCACCGGCGGCACGGTCAAGCTCACCGGCAACGAGTCCGAACCAGGAAAATACGAACCCGGCGCGCAGGTCACCGTGACGGCGACGGCAGGATCGGATAGCGTTTTCCAGAACTGGACCGTCAACGGGGCGATCGTGTCGGCCGACCCGGCCTACACCTTCACCGTCGCGACGGACCAGGTACTGACGGCCAACTTCCTACCCAAGTAACAGCTACGAGAGGGCGAGATGTCTGACTCGACGGACAAGCACCAGGTGGCGATCGTGGGCTGCGGCGTGATCGGCCGGACCCACGCGGACACCATCGCGGCCCGGCCCGACGCGACCGTCACCGCACTGGTGGACGGCGACGCCGGAGCCCGCGAGGCGCTGGCTGCCCGGCTGAAGGAGGCCGGCCAGCCGGAGCCGCAGGTGTACGACGACCTGGCCGCGGCTCTGTCGGGCTCGGACATCTCGCTCGTCGCGATCTGCACCCCGAGCGGCACGCACGCGGCCCTCGCGGAGCAGGCGCTGAACGCGAAGTTGCACGTGGTGATCGAGAAGCCGCTCGACGTCGACCTGATCCGGGCCCGCCGCCTCGGCGCGGCGGCCACCCGGGCGGCCGGCCACGGCGTCGTCTCCTCGGTGATCAGCCAGCACCGGTTCGACCCGGGCAGCGCGCTGGTCGCCCAGTCGATCCGCGACGGCCGCTTCGGCCAACTCACCTCCGCGGTCGCCACCGTCGCCTGGTGGCGCAGCGACGAGTACTACGCGTCCGCCGGCTGGCGTGGCACCTGGGCCCAGGACGGCGGTGGTGCGCTGATGAACCAGGGCGTCCACACCGTCGACCTGCTGCTTTGGTTCATGGGCCGTCCGGTCAGCATCCAGGCCCAGGCGTTGCGTGCGGCCCACCACGAGATCGAGGTCGAGGACACCGTGGTGGCCATCATCACCTTCGAGTCCGGGGCGGTCGCCACGCTCCACGCGACCACCGCTGCCTTCCCCGGCGGCCGGACCCGGGTCTCGGTGCACGGCACGGAAGGCGGTGCCGAGGTCGAGGACGATCTGCTCCGCCGTTTCAACGCTGACGGCTCCACGGACGATGCCCCCGTTGACGCGGAGGTGCCGGGCGGCCACGTCGCGCAGTACGAGGACATCTTCGATGCCATCGACAACGGTGCGCAGCCCGGGATCACGGTGCACGACGCGATCGACGCGCTGGCGACGGTCCGAGCGGTCTACATCGCGTCGACACTGCAGCGACCGGTCAAGTTCATCGACGTCCTCGAAGGCCGCTACGACGACGTAGACGTAAGCCGCGGAATCCGCCTGCCCCCGGCCTAGGGTCAGGCGGGGGGCTCGCCCGGGCCCCGGGTGTTGAGGATGCGCTGGTAGAGGTTGTGGTCGCGCCACGCACCGTCGATGTGGAGGTAGTCGGGCGCGACGCCGTACTGGACGAACCCGTTCTTGCCGAGCACACGCTGGGAGCGGGCGTTGTCGGTCGCAGTACTCGCGGCAATCCTGTGCAGCCACAGTTCGGTGTCGGCGAGATCGCAGATGGCGGCGACAGCGGCGGAGGCGAGTCCCCGCCCGACCTGGGTGACGTCGACCCAGTAGCCGAGGTCGCCGCTCCACCAGGGCCCGGGCACGATGTTCGACACGGTCGCGGTGCCGATCACCTGGCCGTCCTCGACCAGTGCCCAGGGCACGGTGTTATCCCGGTCGAGTGACTGCTGGATCCGCTTCGCCTGGAAGCCGGGGTCGTACCACTCCTGTGGCCGGCGTGGCTCCCACGGGAGGAGTTGTTCGCGGCTTCGCAGCTGGGCCGCGCAGAACGACTCGGCGTCCTCGGGCCTGATCGGCCGCAACTCCACACCGTCAAGCAGTTGTTTTGTCAGGTTCACTTGGGCAGCCTACGAGCCTGGCTCGATCCTCCGACCCGGGGTGTGAACGCGTCGTGGAAAATCGTCGACGCCGCGCCGACGGCCGCCGCGTCCGCCTGCAGCATCGACTCCTCCACCAGAACCGTGCGGGTGCCTTTCGCAATCGGATGCGAATTCACTGCCCGGTCGATTTCGGAAAGGAAGGCTCCGGCGCTTTCTTTTTCAAAAGCCGGGCCACCGAGAACGATCAGGTCGATATCCAGCAGATCGACCAGCCCGACCGCGCCTTGGGCAATCACTCGGGCCACTTGGGAAAGGGCCTTTTGGGCCGCCTCGTCACCCCTGGCGACGGCTTTGCAGACGGCTTTGTAGCGTTTCGCCTCATCGGTCGCGTTCGGGTCCGTTTCGACATAGCCGAATCCCGCGGCAATGACCGGGAGCGACGCGGTGGGATTGCACTCGGGCATCATCCGGGGTCCGGTCTCCGGGTCCCACTCCCCCATCCGCAGGGCACACAGTTGGCCGAACTCCCCCGCGTTGGCGGTGAGGCCGCGATAGATCGAGCCGTTCAGGATCAGGCCGCTGCCCATCCCGCTGCCGACGTAGAGGTAGGCGAAGTCGCGGGCCCGGGCCGACCGGCCGATCCAGCGCTCCCCGATCGCGGCCGCGGTGCCGTCCTTCTCCACCAGGATCGGGTGGTTGAGCTTCTGCTGCAGCAGTTGGCGGATCTCCAGACCACGCCAGGCCGGCTGCAACGGAAGGTCGAGCAGGGTGCCGTCGGCGTTGATCGGGCCCGGTACTGCGACCCCCACGCCGAGCATCGACTTCGGGTCCACCTGGCTGATGCTCAGCGCCGCGGAGACCGTGGCTGCCGCGAGATCGACGAGCCTGACAGCGTCCAGATCGGCGGCCAGATCGACGGTCTCACGCCGGACGATCGTGCCGTCCAGGTCGACCACGGCGACCGTCAGGAGTTCAGGGTCGATGTGGATGCCGACGGCATGGGCCGCGTTCGATCGCAGCCGCACCGGCGTCCGCGGTTTCCCCAGCCGCTCGGCGCGTTCCTGCGCCTCCTCGACCAGCAGGCCCTGTTGCAGCAGGACGCGGAGGATCCGGGACACCGACTGCTGGGTCAGCCCGGTCCGCCGGGAGATCTCGGTCCGGCTGATGATGCCGGCTAGCCGGATCGTCTCGATGATCACGGCTTCGTTGAAGGAGCCCAGGTCGTATTGGTTCGCACCCGAACGCGTCGGCTCGTCCAGCACCGCCGCGTCGCTGTCTGGCGTGACCATCGCCCACCTCCCTGTCCACTTTCTTTCCCCGCTTGACAAAACCTGGTCGACTCCCCGATCCCGGCTAGCCGAGATCGTACCCCGCGGCCCGCGCGATCCCGGTCAGGTATTCCAGGTTCGCCGCGGTCCTTTCCTCCAATGCCACCGCGTCGCTGAAATCCTCGACCGCGACCCAGCCGTCGTATCCGACCGTCGCAAGTGCCTGGAACAATTCCGGCAGATGAGCCCTGCCTTCGCGCAGCGGCACCCATTTCGGCTCCCACCGCAACGTGCCGTCGTTTTCCACGCCGGCGAGATGGAATGCGCAGTTCTTCACGTGCACGTGGGCCAGGTACTCGCCGAGCAGGTCGAGGCCGTGCACCGGCTCCTCCCAACCCTCGATCACCGTGTTGCCGATGTCGTGGATGACCCCGACGTACCGAGGGTCGAGCCCCTCGAGCATCCGCCGGGCCGCCGACGCACTGGGCGTCAGGGTCTCGTGGTGCATCTCGATCAGAGCCCGTACGCCGTGGTGGCGGGCGCGCTCCTCCACCCACTGCCAGTGCTCACGACAGGCGGCGAACGCCTCGCGATAGGTCTGACCCTCTTCGACCTTCAGACCCGCGATGCGGACCCGCCCGGCGCCGAGCGCGGCGGTCGCGGCCAGCATCCGGTCGGCGTCCTCCCGCCGGGTCGGCGGCACGTAGCCACCGATCGAGGAGAACTCCAGACCGGCCCCGATGGTGATCTCCTTGATCTCCGCCAGGTCGTCCTCGAGCCCGGTCAGCGGCCAGGTCGCGCGGTTGCCTGCCCAGAATCCCGTGGTCCCGTCGGGCGGCGACTGGTCGGTGATTCGCCACTCGATCCCGTGCCAGCCCTGCCCGGCCAGGATCTTCGCGGCCTCGCGCGGAGACCAGTCGGGCGTGGATGCGGTGAACACAGAGAACTTCACGGGGCCTCCAGAGCACCATCGGGACGCCGTACGCCGGCGGCCCACTCGTCGTGACCGGACAGTTGTGCGGGATAGCGGGCAGCCGCCTCCAGGTCGAGGTCGATCCCCCAGCCCGGCGCCTCGTTCGGCGTCAGCCAGCCGTCGACGATCCGCAGCGTGCCCGGGAACACCTCGTGGACGGCGTCCTTGTAGATGTGGCCCTCTTGGATGCCGAAGGCAACGGAGCTGACGTCGAGCGCCACGTTCGCGGCTGCACCGATCGGCGAGGTGTCACCCGGGCCATGCCACGCAGTACGGACGCCACAGAGCTCGGCCAGATCCGCGACCTTGCGGGCAGCAGTGAGGCCGCCGATGTCGGAGATGTGCGACCGGATGAAGTCGACCCCACCGTCGCGGACCAGCCGGACGGCGTCGCCCATGGACGTGGTCAGCTCACCGACGGCCAGCGGAACCGGCGAGGCCGCGCGGACCTCGGGCAGCCGGTCCCAAAGCTCGGGCGCCAGCACGTCCTCCAGGAAGAACAGCCGGTAGGGCTCGAGGGACCGGGCCAGCAGGACCGCTTCCTTCGGGGTCAGCCGCGAGTGAACGTCGTGGAGCAACTCGATGTTGTCCGGCAGCGACTGCCTTGCCGCGGCGAACAGCTCAGGCGTAGTACGGAGGTAGTCGCGGGCGGACCAGCCGTTCCGGTACGGCGCGTCGGGGTACAGCGTGGCCAGCCGGGGTGCGCCGTACCCGCCTCCGCCGGGAGTGGAGACCTGCAGCCGGATGTGGCGCCAGCCCTGGGCGACGAACTCCTTCGCCTGGTCCAGGGTCTGCTCGATGTTGATACCGCCGGCATGGATATAGGTGTCGGCGGCCGCACGCACCTTGCCGCCGAGCAGCTCGTAGACAGGCATCCCGGCACGCTTGCCGGCGATGTCCCACAGAGCTTGGTCGATCCCGGAGATCGCGTTGTTCGTCACCGGGCCGCCGCGCCAGTAGCCGGAGAACCCGGCCAGCCGGACGAGGTCGCCGATGTCCCCGGGATAGCGGCCGATGAGCAACCTGGCGAGGTGCTCGTCGACGAACGTCTGCACTGCCTTCCAGCGCTGCGTGAAGGTCGCACACCCGAGCCCGTACAGCCCCGGCTCGGTGGTGTCGATCCTCACCACCACCAGCGGAATACCCTCCGGCGCGGTCACGATCGCCCGCACGGCTCGGATCCGGATGTCGTCGCGGACCGGCCAGGGCTGGGCGAAGGTGGCGGGCGTCTCTTGCATCAAATCTCCAGTTGATGAGTCGGTAGGTCGAGCTCGTACCGCGCCTCGAAACCGAGCACGGTCCGCACGGCGGTCAGGTCGATCGGCACCTGCCGCCCCGGAAAGCGTCGCAGCCGCGGCACGTCCGGCGCGAAGGCGTCCAGCAGAGATTCTGTCTCGTACGGCGCGTTGGTGGTGCCGGCGGCAACGAAGAACTTGTGGGCCCCGGACAACGGTGCCGTCAGCCCCAGCTCGATCGCGTACGCCGCATCTCTGGTGTCCAGATAACTCCACGCCTCGCGCACCCCGCGGACCGGGTCCGCGCGCATCCCTTCGGCCTGCCGGGTCAGGATCTCGGCCGAGTTCACATGTGGGAACCGGAACGACACCACGTCGATCCCCCACCGCCGCCAGGCCATTCTCGCGGTGTTCTCGTCGTTCTGCTTCGACAGCGAGTACCAATCGGCCACGTCGGTCGGGATGTTCTCGTCCAGCGGGAAGTACGCCGGCAATACGTTGTCCGGGTTGAACGGCACGCCGTACGCGTTGATGCTGCTGGCGACCACCGCCCGATCGATGCCGAGCGCACCGGCCTGGGCGAGCACGTTGAACGTCGACACGACGTTGGTGGTGTAGACGTCGTACGGCGTACCGGACGTGGGGTGTGCCAGGGCCGCGAGGTGCACGACCAGGTCGACCCCCTCCAGCGCGGCCGCCACGTCCTGCTCCGACCGCGTGTCGCCGACGATGATCCGGTCCGCCTTCAGCGACGGGTCCTCGACGATCGTCAGCGCGGTCACCAGGGCGCCGAGCTCGGTGAGCTGCCGGGTGGCGACCGACCCGATCCGGCCCGCCGCCCCCGTCACCAGCACCCGGCGCCCCTCCAGAGATCCACTCACTCCTTGATACCTCCGGACATCCCGACTCCCCTAAGGAACTGCTTCTGAAAGATCAAGAACAGCACCACAGGGACCAGGACCGCCAGGAACATCGCACTCATCTGCAACGAGATCTCAGTGGTGTCCGCCACGCGGGGTAGCGCCACGGAGATCGGCTGCATCTTCGGATCCGGCAGCACCAGCAGCGGCCAGAGGTAGTCCTTCCAGGAACCGATCACCGTCAGCAGCGAGACCACGCCGAGAATCGGCTTCGACATCGGCAGGATCAGTGCCGTGAACAACCTCAGGTTGCTCGCGCCGTCGATCCGCGCCGCCTCGATCAGCTCCCGCGGGATCGAGTCGAAGTAGCGTTTCATCACCAGGATGTTGAACGCTCCCGCGGCCTGCGGCAGCCAGACCGCCCAGAACGTGTTCTGCAGGTTCCACCCGAACACCGGCATCTTGAGGATGGTCAGGTACAGCGGGACCAGCGAGATCACGCCAGGCAGGAACAGCGTGGCCAGCACCAGACCGGTGATGACCGGACCCCACTTCGGGCGGAGCACGCTCAGCACGAACGCGCCCGTCGTACAGACGAACAGGGTGGTGACCAGCGAGCCGATCGCGATGATGGCCGTGTTGCCCAGGTACGAACCGATCTGGACCTGGTTCCACGCGTTCGGGATGTTCTCCCACTGGATGCCGCTCGGCCACAGCGAGAGCGGCCCCTGCAGGATGTCCTGGCTGGTGGACACCCCGGACTTGAACAACCAGAGCAACGGCCCGACGCCGGCGACGACCACGCCGATGAAGAGCAGCACCTGGATCGTGGGCAGCCCGTAGCGAACCAGCGGCCGCTGACGGTCCGCGGTCGAGATGATGCCGCGTTCTTCGGCCTCGACCGTACGGCGCTTGCGCTGCCCGGCCGGGGTCACCTCTTCACCGGTGCCGGCGACTTGTTCGGTGATCGGGAGACTCGTCATGTCGTGCTCCAACGCCGGGTGAGGAAGTGGTACACGACCGAGAGCACGCAGAGCACGAGCGCGAGCAGCACGCTCAAGGCCGTCGCGGCCCCGAAGTCGCCGTTGATGAACGCGTACCGGTAGATCAGCAGCAGGATCGTGGTGGTCGCGTTGTCCGGACCGCCACCGGTGAACAGGAACGGCTCGGTGAACACCTGGAAGGTGCCGATCAGCTGCAGCAGCAGCATGATCAGGATGATGCCGCGGATCTGCGGGATGGTGACATGCCAGACCCGTCGCCAGATCCCGGCCCCGTCCAGCTCCGCTGCTTCGTAGAGATCCGTCCGTACGCCGGTGAGCGCGGCCAGGTAGATGATCGCGGTCGCCCCGGCACCGGCCCAGGTCGCCTCGAGCACGATCGCCGGCATCGCCAGGTTCGACGAGTTCAGCCAGGCGAACGGACCGAGCCCGAACCAGCCCAGGACGGTGTTGAACAGGCCCGAGCTACCCGGGTCGTAGAAGAACTTCCAGAGCAGGATCGCGACCACCGGCGGAACTACCGCCGGCAGGTACGACAGCACGTTGTAGATCCAACCGGTCTTACGCAGTTCGCTGATGAACACCGCCAGGAACAGCGGCACCGGAAAGCCGAAGATCAGCGCGAGCAAAGCGAAGTACAGGGTGTTGATGGTCGCCTGCGGGAGCTGCGGGTCGGTCAGCACGTAGCTGAAGTTCGACCACCCGACCCATTCCGGGGCGGCCACCAGGTTGTTCTTCTGGAAACTGAGCACCAGCCCGCGCACGATCGGGCCCCAGGAGAAGTACAGGAACGTCAGCACCAGGGGCAGCGCGAAGATGATGCTGCTCAGTCCGCCGGAGCGGAACCAGGTGGTTACACCCCGGCGGGACTGATCAGCGGGTCGACTGAGGAGGGCCATGGTGGGTTACCGGGCCAGGCGGGCGTCGATCTTCGAAGCGGCGTCGGACAGTAACTTGTCGATGTCGGCGTCCTTCTTGGTCAGTACCTGCTGGACCACCGGGTCGAGCAGCGCGTAGACCTCCTGCGCCTTGTTCGACGGCTCCGGCCGCAGCTTGAGCGTCTTGGTCGAGTCGACGTAGCCCTTGAACTGCTCGACCGGCACGTTGGCGTACGGCTTCTGCCACTCGTTGTACTGGTCGTAGGTCTCCTGGCTCAGCGGCGTCACGCCCGGCCGCCCGACGAAGCCCTTGTCCGCGACCGAGTCCTTGGCGCGCTGGACGGCCACCTGCTCGTTCGTGTACTTGTCGAACTCGTAGTACTTGATCCACTTGAGCGCGGCGACGATCTCGTTCGGGGTCGACTTCGGGTTGATCATCTTGATCGAGCCACCGGTCAGCGTGCCGAACGGGCCACCGTCCTGCGGCAGGGCGCCCTCACCGAAGTCGGCGGGCTTCATGCCGAAGTTCTTCACCGCCATGTCGTAGGCGTCCGGCGCCTGCATGATCATGCCGATCTTGCCGGCGGCGAAGTCCTGACGCGCCTCCTCCTGGTTGTAGAGGAAGTTCGTGCCCATGGTGTTGTCGGTCCAGCGCATGTCCTTCAGCAACTGCAGCGCCTTCTTGGTCGGCGCGTCGTTGAAGGTGCTCTTCTTGCCGTCGTCGCTCTGGACCGTGCCACCCATGCTGTAGGTCATGGTGGTGAGCATCCAGCCGCCGGTGTTGTCCTTGGTCAGCTGGGCGTAGCCCGCCTTACCGGTCTTCTCGGTGATCTGCTTCGCGTACTGACGGACCTCGTCCCAGTTCGTCGGCGGCTTGTCGGGGTCCAGACCGGCCTGCGTGAACAGCGCGCGGTTGTAGGCCAGGCCGACAGAGAAGGCCTCGAACGGTACGCCGTAGATCCGGCCCTGGTCGTCCTGGACCAGCTTCAGGGTCTCCGGGTTCAGGACCTTGGTCAGGTCGACCGTCTTCAGCTCGTCGGTGATGTCCGGGAGCTGCTTGTTCGGGATCATGTTCAGCGGCTCGGTGAAGCTGATGCTCATCACGGTCGGCAGTGAGCCGCCCGCCACCTGCGCCTGGAAGGTCTGCGCGTCCCAAGCGGTCTCGGTCGTCTTGACCGTGATGTTGGGGTGCGCGTCGGTGAATTCCTTCACGTTCTTCGCGAAGGTGGCGACGTCGGCCGGCTTGTCCGGCTTCGGCTTGTTGCCGACCGTGATCGTCACCGGAGCGTTCTCGTCGATCGCGCCGGCGTCGTTCGCCGCCGGCGTAGTGCTGTCCGCGCAGGATGCCGCCATCAGCAGCGCGGCCGCCGAAGTCAGGGCCGCGACACACCTTGCCGTTCTCGTCATCGGTACTCCTCAGGTATCCGCCGATCACCCTGCCACCGGGCGGTCAGGGTGTGGTCTGGGCCACAGAGGGCCCGATTTCGAGTAAGTTAAACCATGCGTGTTACTTTATCAATGGCCAGTTAGGTCACGGTTCGAAACACAGCCGAAACCTGACCGTCGCTCACAACAAAACCGGCCCGGCGTGCATCTACGGGGTAGAAGAGGGTCGCCGGCCCGCGTGAGTGGAGGTACTTCGAGCATGGCTGCGGTGGACAACGTCGATGTGGGCGGGTTCTGGGAGAACGGCTGGACGATCGTGCGTGGGGTGTATTCGCGTGACGACATCAAGCGGTTGCGGGAGTCGGCGCATTGGTCGCGGAAGAATTTTGGTGGGGATCTGTTGGCGAACCCGCGGTTGCGGGAGGTGTTGACGGATGGGAACTTCGTGAAGATCGCCCGGCAGATCCTGGGTGAGGACAAGATCGTGTACTCCGGTGACAGTGCGTTCACGGTGAACGGGGTGCAGCGGGGGTTCCACAAGGACAACGCGGATCGGGTGGATCCGAACG
>NZ_DASRXP010000121.1:0-11934 GCF_035687465.1 Kribbella sp. | reverse complement strand
GTCCTGATCGCGCAGCCGGTCGGCGATCGTGCCGGCGACCGTGATCTCGATACCGTCCAGCACCCACGTGATGCCCAGCGCGATGACGACCCGCCAGTGGAAACGGCTCCACGGCAGGCGGTCGAGCCGGGCCGGCACGGTACTCCGGATGGGACCCGGTACGGGACGCAGCCCCTGGGGGGTCGTCATGGCGGTACGTCAGCGGCCCGACTCAGTTGGCCGAGCTGATGGCCGGCTGGGTGTTCGAGCTCTCGGTGATCTCGACCCGGCGGGGCTTGGCCTGCTCGGCCACCGGGATGGCAAGGCTCAGCACACCCTGGTCGTACGTCGCGGCGATACGGTCGATGTCGAGGCTGTCACCGAGGAAGAGTTGCCGGGTGAAGGTTCCCTGCGGTCGTTCGGCGACGACGACTTCCTGCCCTTCGCCGGGCTTCCAGGTCCGCTCGGCGCGCACGGTGAGAACGTTCTTCTCAGCAGTGAGATCGATCGACCCGCGATCGACACCGGGAAGGTCGAAGTGGACGATGAACCGGTCGCCATCGCGATAGGCGTCCATCGGCATCGTTCGCTGCTGAAGGCCACCACCTTGCTCGTTCATTGCCTGGGTCATCCGGTCGAGCTCACGGAAAGCCAGCTCACGGAAGGGATCGAATCGCATCAGCATGTTGTGCCACCTGTCTCCTCTGCAGTGTGGCCACGGAGAGGTTGCTCCGGGCCCGGGATGCCCAGCGTCGCGAACCGCTCCCGGCCGGGCATCCCGGAATCACGTAGTCGGCTCTCGGGACGGTGCGATCGTTGCCTAGCCGTTTGCACTGGCAAACCGACGGTCACCGCCGAGCGTCGGGTGTAACGTTTCGGTCAAACACAAGTCCACCCGTGGCGTGACATGGGTCCTCTCATCACGTACGGCCAGGTGAGGGCATCCTTGGCGATCGTCTCCTGACCGCCGGTCGATCGTAAGACGCTCCGACAAACGGGGAGCATCTCGGCGCATGGAGAATCAACCTGTCTACAGCATCGGCGCTCTCGCGCGGATGCTCGATATCCCGGCAGCAACGCTGCGCACGTGGGAGGACCGCTACGCGATCGTGGTACCGGAGCGCAGCCCGGCCGGTCATCGGCTGTACTCCCGGTTGCAGGTGGAGCAACTGCGGTTCGTCGGCGATCGGGTATCCACCGGTCTCTCACCAAGCGACGCCTACCGCCTGCTCCAGCTGCGCTTGGTCAGTGGGGTACCGCTGGATGGCGCGCAGGTCCCGGACAGGAGCGGGTCGCTGATCCTGCTGGTCGAGCGGGATCCGTATGCCGCCGACTTCTCTGAGTACTTCCTCCGGCAGGCAGGGTACGACGTCGCGGTCGCCACCACCGTCGAGCAGGCGATCGCCGAAACGATGCGGAACACCCCGGATCTCGCGGTCGTCGACCTGCTGATCTCTGGTGGGCGCGGGCTGCGGCTGTGCGCCAGGTTGCGCGAGCAACTCGACATCGCCGTGCTCGCGATCTCGACGTTCGCCATCGGCGATGACGCGCTGGCGGCCGGCGCCGCTGCCTTCCTGCTGAAGCCGCTCAAGCCGCCCGCGCTGATCTCCGTCGTCCAGGACCTGTTGGGACGGGGTGCCCTGCTCGCGAAGTCTGACCAATGACCGAGCGGATGACGTCGGGATCAGGGCCCCTCGATCTGGTCCTGGGGGGAGGGATGCCTCGCGACGCCATCATTCTGTTGGTCGGAGCTCCCGGCTCCGGTAAGACGATCCTCGCGCAGCAGTGGGTGTTTGCCAACGCGAGTCCCGAGCGGCCTGCGCTGTACTTGTCGACGGTCTCCGAACCACTGGAGAAGATCCTTCGCTACGGCCAGACGCTGTCCTTCTTCGACGCGCGCTCGGTCGGCCGGACGGTTTGGTACGAAGACCTCGGGGTGACGCTGCGAGACCACGCGCTGAAAGGCGTGCTGGAACGCCTGCGCGATCTCATCCGGGAACGTCAGCCGTCGATCATCGTGATCGACAGCTTCCGGGCGATGCATCCCTACGCCGACCGGAGCAGCGGCTTCCGTCGCTTCCTGCACGACCTGGCCGGCATGCTGAGCGCCTTCCCGGTCACCTCACTGTGGGTCGGGGAGTACGAGGAGGAAGACATCCTCCGTGCCCCCGAGTTCGCCGTGGCCGACGCGATCATCGCGCTGGGCACCGTCCATTCCGGCCAACGCAGCTTCCGCGCCCTGCAGGTCCACAAGGTTCGCGGCGGGGGATTCCGGCCCGGCAAGCACGCCTACCGTCTGTCAGCAGACGGAATGATGGTCTACCCGAGGCTGGCGGACGCCGGCGACTCGAGCGACTACGTGCTGCGTTCGGAACGGGTTCCATCGGGTATCCAGGCGCTCGACGACCTGCTCGAGGACGGGTACTGGCCGGGGGCGTCGACCCTGGTGGCCGGACCCACCGGGATCGGGAAGACCCTGATGGGGCTGCACTTCGTGTTCCACGCCGTCCAGCAGGGGGAGCGTGCCCTGATCGCGACGATGCAGGAGGACCCGTCGCAACTGGAGCGGACCGTCTCGCGGTTCGGGTGGACCCTGGAGGCCGAGAACCTCACGCTGATGTACCGCAGCCCCGTCGATCTGCACGTCGACGAGTGGGTGTACGAGCTGCTGGCCGCGATCGAGGCCACTGGTGCGAGTCGAGTGCTCCTGGACAGCCTGGGAGATCTACAGGCCGCCGCACCTGACGAGACCCGGTTCAGGGAGTACGTCTACTCACTCCTGCACAGGTCGTCGCGGCGCGGGACCAGCATGATGATGACGTACGAGCTCCCGGACCTGTTCGGAGTGTCCCGGCTCACCGACATCGCGGCATCGCACCTCGCCGACAATGTGGTCCTGCTGCAGTATGCCGGCTTCACCGACGTGATGAGCCGCACGCTGACCGTGCTGAAGACCAGGGCCACCGACCACGAGGCCGGGGTCAGGGAGTTCCAGATCACTTTGGACGGGATCACGCTCGTACCGCCCGCCGCTGAATGAGTTCAGGGCTCGCCAGCTGCTCGGCACCTGCGGTTGGCTTCGCCAGTACCTCGCCAAGCCTGGCATGTCGTGAGCCTGTGGAGAGAGGCTCGAACTACCGGTGCCGTTGACGCACCTCGCGGAGTCAGGAGTCCCACGAACACACAGAAATCGCCCAGGTCGTCTGCCGGCCGTCGACCTCCAGCACGATGATCGACAAGGAGACGTCGGATGTGTTCCATGGCGGTGGGCCCTGTCGGGCCGGCTCGCCTCCGAGGGCGGGCACGGGAGTGGGAGTCGGTCCTCGGCCTGCTCGACTCGGCGGCGATCGGGCGAGGCGGGATCATGTTGGTGGACGGTGCTCCGGGGATCGGCAAGACCCGGCTGCTGACGGCGGCCGAGGACAGTGCCACCGATCACGGGTTCAGTCTCGCGAGAGCTCGGCCGGCCGAGGTACCGCAGGAGGCCCCATTGTTCGCCGGGCTGGAATCGGCATCGCACGGCGTCCTCGAAGGACGCACCCCGGTCCCCCGGACGGACCTGGATGCCTGCCTTGAGAAGGCAGCCTCACGGGTCGGCGAGCGGATGGCGCGCGGACCGACCTTGATCACCCTGGATGACCTGCAATGTGCTGACGAAACGACGGTGGCGGCAATGCGAGCCTTACCCGCCCGATTGGCAGGCCAGCCCGTCGGCTGGGTGCTGGTTCGTCGGTGGGGGGCCGGGGATCCCGCCGCCGACCGGCTGTTCGAGGACTGGCAGCAACTGGGTGCGGTTCGGGTCGAGCTCGGTCCGTTGCCGCCCGATGTGGTGGCCGACGTCATCTCCGACATCCTGCGGGCCCAGCCCGACCTCGACCTGCTGTCCCTGGCGAAAGGTGCGGCCGGCAACCCGCAGTTGCTGGTCGCACTCCTGGACGGGCTGCGCGACGAGGGTGCCGTCGCCATCGCCGGCGGCCGGGCGCGGCTGATCTCCGGGCAATCGCCACAGCGTGTGGAGGAGGTGATCGACGTGTGGTTGGAGCGCCTCAGCCCGGTCGCGCACAATCTCCTCGAGATTGCGGCGTTCCTGGAGCCGTCGTTCGCCGTGGGCGATCTGGCCGAGGTACTCGGGTGGCCGGCCGAGCGACTGCTGGCACCTGTCCGCGAGATCGTCGCCAGTGACCTGCTCACGAGCGTGGGGAAGGACGTGCTGACCTTCCAGCACGACCTGGTCCGGCAATCGGTGGCCCAACGTGTTCCGGCAGCTGTCCGGAGCGCCCTGTGCAGTCAGTCGAGAGGGCGGCTGTCGCGGTCCCCGGTGGCCTCGACCGGCAGCCGGAGAACGGAGGCTTTGACGAGTCCGAAGCAGACGAGGGCAGGCTGGGACCGGCTGACGGACTCTGAGCGGACGGTGGCCGGGCTGGTGGCCCAAGGACTGACCAACCGGGAGGCGGCGAAGCGGCTCTTCCTGTCGCCGCACACCGTCTCCTTCCATCTGCGCAAGGTCTATCGCAAGCTCGGCGTCTCGTCCCGGGTCGAGCTGACCCGGCTCTCCATCGAGCAGGAACAGATCCGCGCTGGCCGGGCCGGCGTCGTTGCAGCGACGCCAGTCACGGCCTACGCCAGTCTCCGCCGTTCCAGCTAGCGCCGGCGGGTGATCATGCCGAGCGAGGGCAGCATGGACACCACGCCGTTGCGCGGACGCGATGCCGACGTCCGGCGGCTCAGCCAATCGATCGAGGCGGTCGCGGCCGGGCGAGGGGGCGTACTACTGGTGGAGGGGGCTGCGGGGCTTGGCAAAAGCAGGCTTCTGCAGGAGGCAGCCAAGTGGGCCCACCGCGTCGGGATCGACGTAGCCCGAGGCGGAGCCGACGAACTGCGTCGGCTGTTGCCCCTTGCTCCGTTGCTGGCGGCCGTGCACGGGACGATGCAGCTGATCGGGGACGACCAGGAGCCGGGGACGGCCTACCCGCTGGAATATGACCGGTCCCGGCTGATCGAGCGCATCACGGTGACTCTCCGCGACAGAGGTCCCAGCCGACCGATCCTGATCATTCTCGACGACCTTCAGTGGGCCGACCCATCGACGTTGCTCGCCGTACAGTCCATCACGGACTTGCTGGCAGGTAGTCCGGTCATGTGGCTGCTGAGCCGGCGCCCGTGGCCGTCCACGCCGCCGCTGAACGGTTTGATGGCCAACCTGATCGCCGGCGGTGCCACTACCATCCGGCTTGCGCCACTGTCAGCCGGTGCGGTCGTCGCAGTGACCACAGATTTGCTGGGTGCCGCACCGGACAAGGCCCTGCTCGAACTGCTGGACAAGTGCGATGGCAACCCGTTCATGGTGATGGAACTACTGAGGACGCTGGCCGAGCAGGACGAACTGGTGATCGACACCGGGCAGGCGCGGCTCCTCCCCGGCGGGACGTCTGGTTATGTGTACCAGCGGCTCAGCGGAGTGCTGGCCTCGGTCAGTCCGCTGACCCGGCAGTTGCTGGAGGTCGCGTCGATCTTCGGCCAGTTCTTCGACCTGCGGTGTGTCGCGCTGGTTCTCCGCCGAACGGTCGCGGAGCTGTTGCCGCCGGTCCACGAAGCGCTTGGCTCGGATCTCCTGGTGGAGGACGGCGCACAGCTCGGCTTCCACACCGGCCTGCTCCGCGAGGCGCTGTACGGCGCGCTGCCGCTGAGCGCACGCAAGACGCTGCACCGCGAAGCCGCGGAGGCCTTGTTCTCCGTCGGATCACCGGTCGAGGCCGCGGCCCATCTGGCCAAGGGGGGCGACGTAGGCGATGCCCGTGCGGTGGCCCTGCTCGTCCAGGCCTCGGATGAGGTGGCCCCCGGCGCGCCCGGGACGGCGGCGGATCTCCGGCTGCGAGCCGTGGAGCTGATGCCGCCCACCGAGCTGCGCCGGTCCGAGCGAGTGGCGGAGGCCGTTGGTCTGCTCTTACGGGCAGGGCGGAGCGAGGAGGGCGAGGCTCTGGCCGAGAGGAGCCTGCAATCCGCCCTGCCCGCCGAGCTCGAGGCACGGCTGCGTTTCCAACTGGCCGAGACCTTGGGAGCCGGCGGACACGCGGCCGCCGCGCTGCACCAGACGCGGGTCGCGCTGGAGCTTCAGAGCATCGATGATCCTGGCCTTGCCGCGCACGCTGACAGGCCGGCCGCGCCGCGACCCGCGTTCGGATGGGAGAGTCTGACCGGCGCCGAGCTTCGCGTCGCACGACTGGCCGCCAGTGGACTGACCAACCGCCTGATCGCGGACGAGCTCTCGCTGTCGCGCCACACAGTCGAATCCCATCTGCGGCACGCCTTTCGCAAGCTCGACCTCCGATCCCGGGTCGAGCTGGCAAGGGTCGTCCTGACGCACGAGCCGACCAGCGACGACTGACGGATCGACCACCTGTTCGGGGGACGCGATACGCGCCGGCCTGGCGATATACGAGGAGGATGACGATGAATCGACGTCTTCCATGAGTGCGCGGCGTGCCGACCACCGGCGGCGGCAGACCGGAGCCAGCTCCGTCGTACTGATGGCTGTGGTCGCGGTGGTGGCCGTCCTGGTCGGGGTCACGGTGGTGACGCGTGACGACAAGCGATCGGCGGCTCAGGTCATGCTCAGTCGCAACGCCGCCCAGCTGGCGCCGGCCACGACGGCGACCCAGAGCAGTCTCAACGATTTCTGGACCGGGCAGCTGCCGGAGGTCTATGGACGCGAGTTCATCCAGCTACGGGGTGGGTTCCAGCCGAAGACCCCGCAGAGCCCACCGTTCAGTTGCGGCGGCAAGCGTCAGACCTACGACGATCTGAAGGGCAACGCGTTCTACTGCGGTGATGGGAACGACGACTACATCGCCTGGGACGCCGCGCAACTGTTCCCCGATCTCAACAACGCCTTCGGTGGGATCGCCGCGGCTGTGGTGCTGGCTCACGAGATGGGCCACGCCGTCCAGCGCCGGGCGGCGGTGGAGGCCCCGTCGGTGGTGATCGAGTTGCAGGCCGACTGTTTCGCGGGTGCCTGGGTCCGGTACGCCGAAACGTCGGACGACGACCCGGTCGGTCTGGGTGATGGTGCCCTGGACTCTGCCGTCAGCACGGTTCTGACGTTGCGGGACCAGCCGGGCACCTCGGCGACGAACGCGCAAGCGCACGGCCTCGGCTTCGACCGGGTGAACGCGTTCCAGACCGGCTACGAGCAAGGCGCCGGTGAATGTGCCGGCTTCCCGGACGGCCGGGCGGTGACGACCGAGCTACCGTTCCGGACGGTGAGCGAGGCCCGGACGGGCGGCAACCTGCCGCTCGCCGAGGCGGTCCCCTTCCTGGCCGGAAGCCTGGATGTCTTCTGGCCCAAAGCACTCCCGGTCGTCGTACCGGGGGAGTCGTTCGATCGCCCGTCCCGTCGGCCGGTGAACAGTCCGCCGGAGTCCGGCTGTGTCATCGAGGCAGCGTCCGGCTACTGCGCCGACATGAATGCCGTGTTCTGGGTGGTTCCCGCTCTGGCCCAAGCCCATCAGCTGATCGGTGACCTGGCCACTGGGACGGCGCTGAGCGACGCCTGGGGCCTCGCCGCGCAGACCCAGGCCGGCCTGCCGACCGAGGGGAGGACGGCGGGACTGCAGCGCGACTGCTTCACCGGCGTCTGGATCGCGGCTCTCGCCGGGAACGGTCTCGAGCAGTCCTTGCTGTCGCCCGGTGACGTCGACGAGGTGCTGGCCACGATGGTGGCCGGCAGCTACTCGCAGGCGGGTGACCGGCTGGACCGCGGCGGCGCCTTCGCACGGACCAAGGCGCTGCGGCTCGGATTGTTCGAAGGGCTCGGCTCGTGTCGCTGAGATACCCCTCGAACCAGGGATGTGCCGCCGGGGCCCGGACGGAAGCGTGGTGACGACCAGCAGAGAGGAGCATCATGATCACGCCTCAGGGGCCGGATGAACTCGTCCGGGGTCAGTCCATCGGTTCCTACACCAGCTATGCGGACGCGCAACGCGCGGTGGACTACCTCTCCGACAACGGGTTCCCGGTGGAACACCTCACAATCGTCGGATCGGACCTCAAACAGGTCGAGCGAGTCCTCGGCCGGTTGACGAAGTGGAAGGCCGCACTGGCCGGTGCGGGGACCGGCGCTTGGTTCGGTGGGCTGGTCGGCCTCCTGCTGTCGCTGTTCACTGACTCCGGCACCGCCGTCTTGATCATCATCGGCTGGGGCCTGCTGTACGGCGCGGTGTTCGGTGCGATCTGGGGATTCATCGCGCACCTGCTGACGTTCGGCGAGCGTGACTTCGCCGCAGTCGGGGCGACAGTGGCAACCCGCTTCGACATCTACTGCACACCCTCCGACGCAGCTCGCGCGATCGAGATGCTCAGCCAGCTGCCGGTCCGCCCCGCCAAGTAACGGCCAGACGCGCAGAACCACCAGTTCTAGGGATGTGCTGACCTCGGTCGTGAATGAGGTTGGCAGTGCTCGCGAAGGCTCGCCCGAAGATCATCAGGAGGCAGACATGGCGAAGGCGGTTGGCATCGACCTAGGGACGACCAACTCGGTGATCGCCGCGATGGAGGGCGGCCAGCCCACCGTCGTACCGAATGCCGAAGGGGCCCGGACCACGCCGTCGGTGGTGGCGTTCACCGATTCCGGCGAGCGGCTGGTCGGGCAGCTGGCCCGCCGGCAGTCCGTGCTGAATCCGAAGGGCACCATCTCGTCCGCGAAGCGCTTCATCGGCCGCAAGTTCGACGAGGTCGCCTCGGAGCTCTCCACGGTCTCGTACGACGTCGTTGCCGGGCCGGACGGAGCGGTCCGGTTCAAGATCCGTGACAAGCTGCACGCCCCCGAGGAGATCTCCGCGTTGGTACTGCGCAAGCTGGTCGAGGACGCCGGGAAGTTCCTCGGTGAGAAGGTCACCGAGGCCGTCATCACGGTGCCGGCGTACTTCAACGACGCCCAACGTCAAGCCACCAAGGACGCGGGCCGGATCGCCGGCCTGGAGGTGCTGCGGATCATCAACGAGCCGACTGCCGCGGCGCTCGCGTACGGGATGGACAAGCTGGAGAACGAGACGATCCTGGTGTTCGACCTGGGCGGCGGCACCTTCGACGTCAGCGTGCTGACGGTCGGCGACGGCGTCGTGGAGGTCAGGGCCACGGCCGGCGACACCCACCTGGGCGGCGACGACTTCGACCGCCGGATCGTCGACCACCTGGCCGACGAGTTCCAGCGCGAGGTCGGCGTGGATCTGCGCCAGGACCCGCAGGCCTTGCAGCGGCTGTTCGAGGCCGCGGAGAAGGCGAAGATCGAGCTGTCCTCGGTCACCCAGACGACGATCAGCCTGCCGTTCATCACCGCCAACGCCCAAGGTCCGCAACACCTCAACACAACCCTGATGCGGTCCACCTTCGAACAGCTGACCGGCGACCTGTCCGAACGTTGCCTCGGGCCCGTTCAGCAGGCGATGGCCGACGCCAAGATGACGGCGAACGACATCGACGAGGTCATCCTGGTCGGCGGTTCGACCCGGATCCCGGCTGTCCAGCAGCTGGTTCGCCGGCTGACCGGTGGCAAGGACCCGAACATGACGGTGAACCCGGACGAGGTGGTCGCCATCGGCGCCGCCGTCCAGGCCGCGATCATCAAGGGCGAGGTCAAGGACGTCCTGCTGCTCGACGTGACGCCGTTGTCACTCGGTCTGGAAACGATGGGTGGCGTGATGACAAAGGTCATCGAGCGCAACACCACCATCCCGGCCCGCCGGACCGAGGTGTTCAGCACGGCTGATGACAATCAGACCGCGGTGGACGTGGTGGTCCTGCAGGGCGAGCGTGAGATGGCCGCGGACAACCGCGTGCTGGCTCGCTTCCGGCTGGAGAACATCCGGCCGGCACCGCGCGGCGTACCGCAGATCGAGGTCACCTTCGACATCGACGCGAACGGCATCCTGCACGTGTCCGCGAGGGACAAGGACACCGGAGCCGAGCAGAAGGTCACCATCAGCGAGACGTCCAACCTGGACCAGTCCGAGGTCGAGCGGATGATCGCGGACGCCGAGACCCACCGGAGCGAGGACAGCAGGCTGCGCGAGCTGGTCGATGCCCGGAACACACTGGACTCGGCCGCCTACCAGGTCGAGAAGCTGCTGGCCGATCGCGGCGACGCGGTGGCCGAGCACGACCGCTCCCGGGCCGAGCTCCTGGTCGGCGACGCCCGCGAGGCCCTGAAGGACCAGGAGACCCCGCTGGAGCGTCTCCGGGCCCTGACGGCGGAGCTGCAGCAGCTCGCCCAGGCGCTGAACATCGGGTCGGCCCCACCGCCCCAGGGTGCGGCACCCGGTCAGTCCGATGCCGGCAGCGGGGACGGCGGGGCCGACGACGTGATCGACGCCGAGTTCTCGACGAGCTGATCCCGATGCCTGACCAGGAAGCAGGCAGGGCCGGTACGACGTCCGCGCCCGGCCGGACCCACGAACCTACGCCAGCCGATGGTGGGGCCGGGGACCAGCCGGATGCGGCTCCACCGGAGCCGTCGGCCGACGAGAAACGACTGGCGGAGCTGGACGATCGGTGGCGCCGGACGGCGGCCGAGCTGGACAACCTGCGCAAGCGGTCCGCGCTGGAGGCGGCACAGCACCGCGCGGACGAGCGGGCCCGAGTGCTGAACCGTTGGTTGCCCGTGATCGACAACCTGGAGCTCGCGCTGGAGCACGCCGATGCCGATGCCGACGCGGTAGTCGCCGGGGTCCGAGCGATCCGCGACCAGGCGCTGGCCCTGGTCGCGGAGCTCGGCTACCCGCGGTTCGCCGACCGGGGCGCGACATTCGACCCCAGGCTGCACGAGGCGGTCGGTACGGTGGCGACGTCGGACGAGAAGCCCGGCACGGTAGTGCAGGTGCTCCGGTCCAGGTACGGCGACGAGGGGCAGGTGCTCCGTCCCGCGGCCGTCATCGTCGCGACGGAGCCGCGCTGATGGCGGCTGACTTCTACTCGATCCTGGGGGTCTCGCGGGATGCGAGCGCCGACGACATCCAACGGGCGTACCGCAAGCTGGCCCGCACCTACCACCCGGACGTCAACAAGGACCCGGCCGCGGAGGAACGCTTCAAGGAGATCTCCGAGGCGTACGACGTGCTGTCCGACCCGAAGACGCGGCAGCGCTATGACGCCTTCGGCGCCGACTTCCGCCGGGTGCCGGAGGATGCCGACCCGGCCACCTGGGGACGGTCCCGGGCGGGCCGCGGGCAGAGCCGGTCGTCCTGGGACGGCGGGTTCTCCGACAGTGGCGTGCGGTACAGCACCGGGTCGGCCGAGGGGATCGACCTCGACGACCTGCTGGGCGGCCTCTTCGGCGGGCGCGGGAGGCGGAGCTGGGGACCGATCCCCGGCTCCGACCACGAGGTCGAGCTGGAGCTGACCGTCGAGGACGCCTATCGCGGCGGTAGCCGGGCGCTGCGCCTGGCCGGGCCGGACGGAGAACGCACCGTCAACGTCACCATCCCCGCCGGGGTCGTGAGCGGGCAACGGATCCGCCTCTCCGGCCAAGGCGGTCAGGGCACCGGAGGAGCAGCCGCGGGTGACCTGTACCTCGTCGTGCGGATCGCCGACCATCCCCGCTACCGGCTGGATGCGCGCGACGTGTCGGTCGACTTGCCGTTGGCCGCCTGGGAGGGCGCGCTCGGTGCTTCCGTGACCATCGATACCCCCGGTGGCGAGGCCAAGGTGAAAGTCCCGAAAGGCACCTCGACCGGCCGCCGGTTGCGGCTGAAGGGCCGCGGCCTGCCGAACCCGCGGGGGAAGGCCGGAGATCTGTACGCCGAGGTGAAGTTGATGGTGCCGCACCGGCTCAGCCGCGAGGAGGAGCGACTCTTCGAAGAGCTCGCCGGGACATCGAAGTTCGACCCGAGGAGGCGGCGATGACCTACCAGCTGACACGGCCGGCCCGGCTCGGCCTGGAGGACTTCGCCCGGCTGGCCGAGC
>NZ_DASRXP010000120.1:0-4362 GCF_035687465.1 Kribbella sp. | reverse complement strand
CGTCGGCGACGAGGAGCGGCGGCGGTTCGTGGCGGATTCGGCGCAGCATCGACGGATCGTCGAGCAGTTCTTCGCCGCGGTGCTGGGTGGCGAGGTCGAGGTACTGGAGAAGTTGCTGGCCGCCGACGTGATCGCGACGGCCGACGGTGGTGGGACGACCGCGGCCAGGCGGCCGATCGTCGGGCAAGACACCGTACTGCGCTACCTCCTCGGCCTGGGACGCCGCCCGGAAGCCGCTGCGGTCACCGCAGAAGTTGCCGAGGTCAACGGTCAGGCGGCGGTGCTGCTCCGGTTCGACGGTGCTCTCCGGGCGGTCATGAGCGTCACGGTGGACGAGGGCGAGATCATCGCGGTCCACACGGTGATCAATCCGGCCAAGCTCGCGTTCGCCGCGACCCAGGCGGGCACGGTGTGAGCGAGGTCACCGGGCACGCCTGTCACGTCTAGCCCTGCTCGCCGGTTCAAGTCCCGTCACCGGCAGAAGGGAAGTTCAGTGAACCCTCGCATCGTGGTGCTGGGAGCCGGCTATGCCGGCGCACCGGCCGCAGTCCGCCTCGCGGCCCGTCTTCCACGGGCGCAGATAACGCTCGTGAACGCGACTGATCGCTTCGTCGAACGCATCCGGATGCACCAGTTGGCGGCGGGCCAGCCGATCGTCGGCACGCCCCTGCAGAAGGTGGTGGCCGGCACGGGGATCGAGCTCGTCATCGCTCGGGTCGCCGGTATCGACGTGGAGGCGAAGACAGTCCAGCTCGAAGGTGAACGGCCGGCCCTTCAGTACGACGTACTGATCTATGCGCTAGGTAGTTTCGCCGACTTCGGGGGAGTGCGCGGAGTTCGGGAACACGCTCTCGGGGTTGCTGACGCCGACCACGCCGGCCAGCTCCGGGATCAGCTCGATCGGCACGCCGCTGCCAGGATCGCCGTCATCGGCGGCGGCCTGACAGGCATCGAAACCGCCGCGGAGTTGGCTGAAGCCCGGCGAGATCGGGGCGGTGTGGTGTTGGTGTCGGCTGGGCTTGTGGGTGGGTGGTTGTCTTCGCGGGCGCGGGCGCATCTCATCAAGGGGCTCGAACGGCTCGGGGTGACCGTCCGGGAGAACGCGCCGGTGAAGGCAGTCGACGCGACTGGGCTCGAGCTGGGCGAGGGTGAGCGGCTGGATGCGGGTGCCGTCGTCTGGGCCGCCGGCTTTCGGGTGCCCGACATCGCGGCGCGGGCCGGCCTGGCGGTCGACGACCGCGGCCGGATGCTGCTCGATGCGACGCTCCGTTCCAGCTCCCACCCGGACGTCTTTGGCGCGGGGGATGCCGTTGCCGCGATGGTTGCCGGCGGTGGTGGCGAGTCGCGGATGTCTGCTCAGACGGCGGTGCCGATGGGTGCGCAGGTCGCGGATGCTGTCGCCCGCAGCGTCACCGGCCGGTCACCGCGACCGGTCAAGGTCCTGTACGTCTGGCAGCACATCAGCCTCGGCCGCCGCGATGGCGTCACCCAGTTCACCCATCTCGACGATTCGCCCCTCGGCCTCGTCCTCACCGGCCGCCCGTCAGCCCACTTCAAGGAACTCATCTGCCGAGGCGTCCGCGCCTACTGCACCCGCCACGCCGCCCTCTTCATCCGCCCGTACCGCGCCACCGGCTCCTGACCGCCCCAGTCGGCGCGGTCGGGTGGGGCCCCACCCAGACCCACAGAAGTCGCGCGTACCGCGGCGGCCCCCGCGGCGGGCGCGGCGCCGTACGGGACTTCTGCTGGTCTGGGTGGGGGCTGTGGACAACGAGTCACCTGAGGATGCGGAATCCGTCAGGCTTATCCCGTGAACGATGTGGTCAGCGTCCTCCAGCGATGCGGTGGAAGTGCCCGTTTTGCAGACCTGCGCAAGGTCACCTCGCCGTGGGCGATCCGCCAGGCGTTGCAGCAGGGCCAGATACGTCGCGTCTCGAAGGGTGTCTACGCCTTGCCTGACTCGGTGGCCTCGGACCTCACTGTTGCGCGAGCGTACGGAGGTGTCCTTTCGAGGGAGAGTGCAGCTCTGCATCATGGGTTCGAGGTGGTGACCCGGCCGTTGGTGCCGCATGTGACCATCAAGAGGACCCAGATGAGACGGGTCACGGACCTTGCTTGCATCCTGCATAGCTCAGGATTGCCCTTGTTCGATGGGTCGGCGCCCGATCCGGCCGCACACGCTGGTCGCCCGCTCGAGTTCGGCCGACCAAACCTAACCGGCTGGGCAGGTGAGGTGACTTCGCCGGTGGCGACCGTGATGGACTGCGCGCGGTACCTGCCGTTCGGCGAGGCGCTGGCGATCGCCGATGCTGCGATCAGGTCAGGAAAGGTCGAGCGAACCACCCTCAGGCGGATGGCCGCAACGGTGCGTGGGGCGGGCAGGCAGCGGGTGATCCGGGTCGCCCGGGAGGCTGACGGTCGTTCCGAATCGGCCTTGGAGTCGATGCTGCGGGCGAGGGTCATCGACGCGGGCTTCACCGGTTTCGTTCCCCAACATCAGATCCGTGGGCGGGACTTTGCTGCGCGGGTTGATCTGGCTGATCCAGTGCTCAGGATCAGCCTGGAAGCTGACAGCTTCGCCTTTCACGGCACCCGGGCAGCACTACGGAGAGACTGCCGCCGTCACGTGGGCCTGGCTATGTGCGGCTGGTTGCTTCTCCGCTACTCCTGGGAGGACGTGATCCTCGACGAAGACTGGGTCGGCCGGTCACTCCTCGCGGTCGCCGAATTGCCCCACGCACACCTACAGAACTCGCTCCTGGCGGCCGGCTAGGCGTTTACCAGGCGGTGGCCAACTCTGGCCTGGTGGGTTCTGTAGGTGTGGGTGGGGCTCTCCAGTGGTGCGGACCAGTGGTCGGGTCAGGCGGTGCGGACTAGTTGGGGGCGGGGGGCGGGGGCGGCGAGGGTTAGGAGGTCTAGGCCGGCTACGCCGTAGCGGAGTAGGACTAGGCGGGCTACCTCGGCGCTGACACCCAATGGGCGGGAGACAGCGACTGCGCCTGCCTTTCGGGCGGTCTGCTCAGCGCGGTCCGGGAGGATGCCCGGGGCCAGGAAGAACGAGCCGACCGCTACGTGGCGCCGGCCCTCGAGGCGCCATTGCAGTACTGCCTCGGCTGGGCTCGGGGTGGCGGCTGCCGTGAAGGCAGCGGTGACCGGCAGCTTGTGCCGTTGGCCCCAGAGCCGTGCCAGTCGTGCGACCGCTGCGTTCGCCTGCTGATCGCTGGAACCGGCGCACGCGAGCACCAGGGCGTCCAGTTCACGGACGCGGCCGTCCTTGAGTTCAGCGCGCATCCGCCGGTCGAGGACGTCCAGCAGCGAGTCGTCGTACCCGAGCACGTCGGAGGCGATGATCCGCACCTCGGGGTACCGACTGCGAGCCTCGTCCACGACGGCCGGGATGTCGACCTGGGCGTGGAACGCGGTCGACAGCAGCAGCGGCAGGATGACGATCTCCTCGACGCCTTCGGCGCTGAGCTTGTCGATCACCCGCAGCGGCTTGGGCGGGCAGTGGTCGAGGAAGGAGGCTTCGATCCGCAGGTCGTCACGCATCTCGCGCAGGCACTTCACCAGCGAGTGGACGGTGGCGGCCGACCGCGGATCGCGGCTGCCGTGGGCGAGGACTATGAGCGCAGGAGCAGTCACAGCAGTTCCCCTTCTTCGTCGTCGATCATGCCGGCCGCCAGCGTCCACCCGTCGTGGGCGTCGATCAGCAGGAACGATCCAGTGATGTTGTTGCTGGAGTACGGGTCGGCGGCCAGCGGTGCGGCAACCTTGAGTTGCACCTTGCCGATGTCGTTCAGTTCAAGCCCGGTGGCGTCGATGACTCCGAGCGTGTCCAGATCCAGCGCACCGTTGATCTTGGTGACGATGGCCTGGGCGGTCGTGGTGGTGTGCTTGATCAGCAGCCGGGCACCCACGCTGAGTGGGCGTTCGGACAACCAGCACACGGTGGCGGACAGTTCCCGGCGGGTGCCGGGGGAGGAGTCCGCCGAGACGATGACCGAGCCGCGGGCGACGTCGAGATCATCGGCGAGCCGGACGGTGACGGCCTCACCGGCGACCGCGAACGGCTGCTCGGCGACCGAGGTCGAGGTCGCGCTGATCACGGCCCGGTCGATCCCGGCGACGGAGGTACGCCGGCCCGCGGGCAGCACGATCACCTCGTCGCCGACGGAAACGGTGCCGGAGGCAACCGTCCCGGTGTAGCCGCGGTAGTCCCGGTACTCGTCGTCGGTCTGCGGCCGGATCACGTACTGCACCGGGAACCGCAGCGGCCGGGCCGAGATGTCGGAACGCCCGGAAGCGCTCTCCAGGTACTCCAGCAGCGTCGGGCCGTCGTACCACGAGGTCGCCAGAGAGCGC
>NZ_DASRXP010000119.1:0-40089 GCF_035687465.1 Kribbella sp. | reverse complement strand
CGGGACCTGGGGGAGAACCGCGAGCAGGAGCTGAAGGCCAAGGCGCCCGAGTGCCCGGACGTGGTGTGGCACTTCGTCGGCCAGTTGCAGTCGAAGAAGGCCCGCTCGGTGGT
The DNA here is from genome assembly GCF_035687465.1 of Kribbella sp. NCBI lineage: Bacteria > Bacillati > Actinomycetota > Actinomycetes > Propionibacteriales > Kribbellaceae > Kribbella > Kribbella sp. Next base: position 39,976 of record NZ_DASRXP010000119.1, on the reverse strand, counting down.
CCGGAACGCGGCTGTCGTGCACTCGGTGGACCGGTCGTCGCTGGTCGAAGCGCTTTCCCGGGCCGCTGTGGCCGAGGAGAAGACAGTGCGGTGCCTGCTGCAGGTGAGCCTGGCGTCGTACGGATCCAGTGAGGCCGCGACGGGGATGAATCGCGGCGGGATCGCGCCGGCCGCAGTACCGGCTCTGGCCGCGGAGGTCGCGGCGGCTGACGGGCTCGAGCTCGGTGGGGTGATGGCGGTCGCTCCGCTGGGCTCCGATCCGGACGAGGCGTTCGCGGGTCTTCAGGAAGTAGCGTCCCGGCTACGCTCCGAACATGCCGGTGCCGACTGGATCTCGGCGGGTATGAGCGGCGATCTGGAAGCCGCGATCAGGCACGGGGCGACACACGTTCGGCTCGGGCGCGCATTACTCGGAACGCGTACTCCTCTGGGCTAGTGTCGACATCGATACTCGACAGAAGGGCTGGAGGGCCATGAGCGGCGCGTTGCGCAAGATGGGTGTGTACCTCGGCTTGGTCGAGGACGGCGAGCGGTACAACGCGCGCTACGACGACGAGTACGACGACTACGAAGAGTACGACGACGAAGCCGTCGACGGGGAGTCCCACGAGACCGAGCCCGTAGCTGTCCCCGCCCGGAGCGAGGAGCAGGTCGGCACGGTCAGCAAGTTTCCAGATCGGCGTGGTGTCTCAGCTTCCCCGGAGGTAACCGAGTTGGCCCGCATCACCACCGTGCACCCGCGCAGCTACAACGAAGCGCGCGTGATCGGTGAGCACTTCCGCGACGGCACGCCCGTCATCATGAACCTGACCGAGATGGACCACGCGGACGCCAAGCGGCTGGTGGACTTCGCGGCCGGCCTGATCTTCTGCTGCCGGGGCTCGATCGAGCGGATCACCACCAAGGTGTTCCTGGTCTGCCCGCCGAACGTGACGGTGGCCGCGGAGGAGAAGGAGAAGATCGCCGCGGACGGGTTCTACAACCAGAGTTGACCCGCCTGCTACCGCCGGTCTTCTACACTCTTTCCTGACATGGTTGCTCTGGAGCTCTTCCTCAGTGTTCTCAGTTGGGTACTGCTCGCCTTCTTCCTGATCCTGGTGGCGCGGTTCGTACTCAGCCTGATCGTCATGTTCGCACCGCAGTGGCACCCGAAAGGACCTGTGCTGCTGATGTTCGAACTGGTCTACTCGGTGACCGATCCCTTCCTGCGTCCGCTCCGGCGGATCCTGCCCCCGATCGGGGCGGGCGGGATCCGGATCGACCTGTCGATGCTGATGTTGTTCGTGCTCGTCTCACTGGCGATGTCGATCAACTCGACCGCGATCAGGTCCCTGTGATCAGGAGCTTGAGCGGGCAGCAACCGGGGTAGGAGCAGACCGGATCCTCCGGGGCCGCCGAACGTTATCGACCGCCCGGATTCCGTCAGAACACAACGAAGCGATAACGTGATCTACTGAGTCGCCGAGGTCATGGCCACGGGGACTCCGCCAAGACACAGACAAACGAGGTGAAAGATGCCGCTGACGCCGGATGACGTCCGCTCGAAGCAGTTCACGCCCGTCCGATTGCGGGAGGGCTACGACGTCACTGAGGTCGACTCCTTCCTCGACGAGGTGGAGGCCGAGCTCGAGCGACTTCTCGCCGAGAACGAGGAGCTGCGTGCCAAGCTGGCCGCTGCTCAGCGGGCGGGGGCCGGGCAGGAACGCCCGGTCGACCAGACCGCTGCGCTGCCGCCTGTGGTGCAGCAGCCCAAGCCCGCACCGGTCGTAGTAGAGAAGCCGGAGGAGAAGCCACCGCCAGTCGTCGCTCCCGCTGTAGCGGCCGCGGGGGCTGCTGCTGCGGCAGGAACCGTCGGCGACGCCTCCAGCTCCGCTGTGCGGCTGCTGGAGATGGCGACCAAGCACTCCGACGACCTGGTCCAGGAGGCGAAGGACACCGCCGACAAGATCATCGGCGAGGCCCGCGCCAAGGCCGAGCGGTTGGAGAACGAGGCTCGGGGCAAGGCCGACCGGATGACCGGTGAGGCTCGTGCCCGCGCCGAGAAGCTGGACGGCGAGATCGCCGAGCGCCGCGCCCAGATGCTCGGCACGCTGGAGAAGCAGAAGGGTCAGCTGGAGCGCACCATCGACGACCTGCACGCCTACGAGCGCGAGTACCGCAGCCGGCTGAAGACGTACTTCACCGAGCAGCTCAAGGCTCTGGGCAACGGCGATGACACGCTCAGCCCGCGCAACGGCTTCCGTCCGGAGGCTCGCGCCCAGGCTCACGGCCACGGCGTTTAAGAAAACCTGACTCAGAGGCGGTGCTAATCCGGCAGCACCGCCTCTTCGTCATGTCTGGACACCTTTCACAGACCGTGCCACCCCAGTAACGTTGCGTCCGAAGAACCTGAGGTCATAGCCCAAGGTTCTTCGGACGCAAGGCCCAGCTGAGTCAGGCCTTGGTGAGCCAGTAGGTGAGGCCGAGGGTGGGGTCGGTGCTGGTGGCAAGGTTGTCGGTTGCCGGGGGCGCCGACTGGGTCAGGGTGGTGGCGAGCACCTCGCGGGCGATCTCGTCGGCATGCTTGCCCAGGGCATCGGCCAGTTCGCCGTCGGTGGCGGTCAGCCAGACGGTGATCCGGTCGGACACCTCGAGCCCGGCGTTCTTCCGGGCTTCCTGCAGGGTCCGGACCACCTCGCGGGCCAGACCGGCCTGCTTCAGCTCCGGCGTCACCTCGAGGTCGAGGGCGACGGTCTCACCCTGCTCGTTCACCACGGACCAGCCCTCGCGCGGGCGCTCGGACACCAGTACGTCGTCCGGGCCGACCTCGACGTTCTCGCCGTCGACCACCACGGTCGCAGTACCGGATGCCTTCAGGGCGGCGGCCAGTGCGGCGGCGTCGGCGGCGGCGATCGCTGCGGCGACCACCGGGGTCTGCTTGGCGAACCGCTTGCCGAGCTCGCGGAAGTTGCCCTTCGCGGAGTACTCGACCAGGTCAGCGCCGGCCGAGGAGAGCGGTTCCACCGAGCCGACGTTCAGCTCTTCCGAGATCTCCCGCAGCAGGTCGTCGTCGAGATCCGCGATCGCCGCGGAACCGACCAGCGCGCGGCTGAGCGGCTGCCGGGTCCGGACCTTCGCCTCGGCCCGGGCCGACCGGCCCAGCTCGACGACCCGGCGGGCCATCAGCACCTGCGTGGCCAGCCTGTCGTCGATCAGCGTCTCGTCGTAGGTCGGGAACGCGGCGAGGTGGACCGACTCGGGCAGGCCAGGGGTGACCGGGCGGAACACGTCCTGCCAGACCCGCTCGGTGACGAACGGGGTGAGCGGTGCCATCAGCCGGGTCAGCACGTCGAGCGTCTCGTGCAGGGTGGCCAGCGCACCGGCGTCACCCGCCCAGAAGCGACGGCGCGAGCGACGGACGTACCAGTTCGACAGCACGTCGATGAACTGGCTCAGCTGCGCGCCGAGCTTTTGCGTGTCGAACGCGGCGTACGCCTCGTCTGTCTCACGGACGAGCCGGTTTGTCTCGCTGACCAGCCAGCGGTCCAGCACCGAACGCTCCGCGACCGGCGGCACGTCGGCCGTCGGCGACCAGTCGGCGAGGCGGGCGTAGAGCGCGTGGAACGCGACTGTGTTCCAGTAGGTCAGCAGCACCTTGCGGACGATCTCGTTCAGCACGTTCGGCCCGATCCCGCGCGCTTTCCAAGGCGAGCCGGAGCAGGCCATGAACCAGCGCACCGCGTCCGCGCTGTGGGTCTCCAGCAGCGGCATCGGCTCGAGGATGTTGCCCAGGTGCTTGGACATCTTCCGGCCGTCCTCGGCCATGATGTGCCCGAGGCAGACCACGCTCTGGTACGACGATTCGTCGAACACCAGGGTCCCGATCGCCATCAGGGTGTAGAACCAGCCGCGGGTCTGGTCGATCGCCTCGGAGATGAAGTCGGCCGGGTACGCCTGCTCGAACCTCTCCTTGGACCCCTCGACCCACGGATAGCCCCACTGCGCGAACGGCATCGAGCCCGAGTCGTACCAGGCGTCGATCACCTCGGCGACCCGGTGCGACTCCTCGCCGCAGGTCGGGCAGGCGAAGGTGATGTCGTCGACGAACGGCCGGTGCGGGTCGGTGCTGCTCAGATCGCGGCCGGCCAGCTCGCCGAGCTCCTGCAGGGAGCCGACGCACACCTGGTGGTCCTCGCCGCAACGCCAGATCGGCAGCGGGGTACCCCAGTACCTGGACCGGGAGACGGCCCAGTCGATGTTGTTGCGCAGCCAGTCGCCGTACCGGCCCCACTTGACCGAGTCGGGGACCCAGTTGGTCTTCTCGTTCTCGCGGAGCAGCGCGTCCTTGACCTGGGTGGTGCGGATGTACCAGGACGGGAGCGCGTAGTACATGACGGGAGTGTGGCAGCGCCAGCAGTGTGGGTACGGGTGCTCGTACGGGACGTGGCGGAACAGCACGCCGCGCGCCTTCAGGTCGTTGACGAGGTCCTCGTCGGCCTTCTTGAAGAACTGTCCGCCCACCAGCGGCAGGTCCGCGGCGAACCGCCCGTCGGACTCGACCGGCTTCACCACAGGCAGGTTGTAGGCCCTCGCGACGAGCAGGTCGTCCGCGCCGAACGCGGGGGACTGGTGCACCAGACCCGTGCCGTCCTCGGTGGTCACATACTCGGCCAGTACGACGTAGTGCGCCGGCTCGGGGAACTCGACCAGCTCGAACGGGCGCTGGTAGGTCCACCGCTCCATGTCGCGGCCGACATAACGGTCAGTGACCGTCCAACCCTCGCCCAGCGTGCCGACGAGTGGTTCGGCGACCACCAGGGACTCGTTGCCGTCGGTGGCGACCACATAGGTGACGTCCGGGTGCACGGCGACGGCGGTGTTGGATACGAGGGTCCACGGGGTCGTCGTCCAGACCAGCAGCGACGCCTTGCCTTCGAGCGGGCCGGAGGTGAGCGGGAAGCGGACGTAGACCGAGGGGTCGATGACCGTCTCGTAGCCCTGGGCGAGCTCGTGGTCGGACAGACCGGTGCCACAGCGCGGGCAGTACGGCGTGATCCGGTAGTCCTCGACCAGCAGTCCCTTGGAGTGGATCTGCTTCAGCGACCACCAGACCGACTCGACGTACTGCGCGTCCATCGTCCGGTAAGGGTGTTCCAGATCCACCCAATAGCCCATCCGGGTGGTCAGGTCGGCGAACTCGCCCACATAGCGCAGCACGGACTCACGGCACTTCGCGTTGAACTCGGCGATGCCGTACGCCTCGATGTCCTTCTTGCCGTTGAAGCCGAGCTCCTTCTCGACGGCGACCTCGACCGGCAGCCCGTGGCAGTCCCAGCCGGCCTTGCGCTCGACCGAGTAGCCCTTCATCGTCCGGTAGCGCGGGAATACGTCCTTGAAGACGCGCGCCTCGATGTGATGGGTGCCGGGATGCCCGTTCGCGGTCGGGGGCCCCTCGTAGAAGGTCCACGGCGTACCGCCGGCCGACTGCTCGAGGCTCTTGGCGAACGTGTCCTGGTCGTCCCACAGGCCGAGTACCTCCCGCTCGATCGCGGGCAGGTCGACCTGCGCGGGGACCTGTTGCCAGTCGGTCTTCGCGGTCGGCGTGCTGGGGTTGTCCGCCATCTCGTTCGTCCTTCGTCGCACTGTTGCCTGCTGACGAAGGGACGAGGCGCCGGCGCTGTCGCCGGGCTCCGCGGTACCACCCTCCTTGGTGACGTTAAAACGCTGAAACCAGACCGTCACCCACTTCGTTTCGCTCCGCTGCCGGTTCTAGTGAGTCCTTGTCGAACCGTTCTTCCGGCGGCTCCGGGGTGATGGCCCCATCAATGCCTTGCGTAGCGCTGGGAAAAGTGTACGACTCCGTTCCACTCAACTACGAATCGTTAATCACTGGTCAGGCGGGAATTCGTCCCCGACAATTCTGCTTACGTGAGAACGTGAACGGTGTCCGAGATGTGGCTGTGACGCGCCGAACATCGAGCGCGCTTGAAGAACCGACTACCGTATGTGGACGGTCTGCGCGTCGGGCTGGCAGGTGGCCTTCCGGTGACCTACTGTCTTGCGACCAGTCCGCTTCAGTCTCCGACGAAGGCAGGGGGTAGTCGAGGATGGCTACATCGGCTCCGAAGAAGTCCGCCCCTCAGCGTTCCGCCACGGCCACGAAGAAGGTCACGAAGTCCACCGAGCCTGCGAAGAAGCAGGTTGCGGCGAAGAAGACCCCTGCCAAGAAGACTCCTGCCAAGCAGAGCCCGACGAAGAGGGTGGCCATGAAGACGAACGAGAACCGGACCCCGGCGACAGCGCCGGCGAAGCCGCCCGCGAAAAAGGCCGAGAACCTGACCGTCCGGGAAGGGGAGACCCCCTGGACCGCCGCCGAGATGAAAGAACTGCGCAGTGAGCTGGAAGCCGACGCGGCACATCTGAAAGAAGAGATCCGCGACGCCGAGCAGGAGATCGTCGGACTGCTCCGCGACGGCGGCGACGGGGCCGGCAACGACCAGGCCGACGTCGGTTCGACCACGCTCGAGCGGGACCACGAGATGTCGCTGGCGAGGAACGCCAGCGACATGCTGGACCAGATCGAGCGGGCGCTGTCCCGGATCGACGACGGTAGCTACGGGGTCTGCGAGAGCTGCGGCAAGGCCATCGGCAAGGGTCGGTTGCAGGCATTCCCGCGTGCGACACTGTGCGTGTCATGCAAAGAACGCGAAGAACGCCGCTGAGCGAACAGGACCCGTCCCGCCTGCCAGGGGACGAGGCAGCAGAAGACCTGACGGAACCGGCCGACTCCACGTCGGCCGGTTCTCCGTCGTCTCCGGAGCCTTCCCCGCCATCCACAGCCGGCGGGCGGCGCAGGATGGTGTTGTTGTTCGTGGTTGTGGGGTTGGTGGTGCTTGGGCTGGATCAGCTGACCAAGGCGCTGGCGCTGCATTATCTGGAGCCGGGCGAGCCGGTGAACGTGATCGGCACGCTGCTCAAGTTCAACCTGATCCGGAACCCGGGCGCCGCGTTCAGCCTCGGGTCGGACTTCACCCCGGTGATCAGCACCATCCAGATCGTCGTCGCGGTCGGCGTGGTCTGGTTGTCCCGCCGGCTCGGCTCGGTCGGCTGGGCGATCGCCTTCGGCTTCCTGTTCGGCGGCGCGGTCGGCAACATCACCGACCGGATCTTCCGCGAGCCGTCACCGTTCCACGGTCACGTGGTCGACTTCCTGCAGACCCCGCACTGGGCGATCTTCAACGTCGCCGACATGGCGGTCACCTCCGCCGCGATCCTGCTGGTGATCCAGACCCTGCGCGGCATCAAGCTCGACGGCAGCAAGGACGTGGGCAAGAAATGAGCGGCGACTCGCGCACGGTGATGGTCCCCGACGGCCTCGCCGGTGAGCGGCTCGACGCCGCGCTGTCGCGGTTGTTCGGCGTCTCCCGGACCAAGGCGGCCGAGCTGATCGAGTCCGGACTGGTCCAGATGGACGGATCCCCGGCGATGAAGTCCACCCGGGTGTCGGCCGGGGTGATGCTCGATGTCGAGCTGCCCCCGCCGCCAGGTGAGATCACCGTCGTACCGGAGACCGTCGAGAACCTGCGGATCGTGTACGACGACGACGAGATCGTGGTGGTCGACAAGCCCGTCGGAGTGGCGGCGCATCCGTCGCCGGGCTGGACCGGGCCGACGGTGATCGGACATCTCGCCGGGGCCGGGTTCAACATCTCCACCAGCGGGGCTGCCGAGCGCAAGGGCATCGTGCACCGGTTGGACGTCGGTACTTCGGGTCTGATGGTGGTCGCCAAGACGGAGTACAGCTACACCGTGCTCAAGCGCGCCTTCAAGGAGCGCACGGTGAAGAAGATCTACCACGCGCTGGTGCAGGGTCACCCGGACCCGTTCACCGGCACCGTGGACGCGCCGATCGACCGGCACCCGCACCACGACTACAAGTTCGGCGTCGTCGCGGGCGGCAAGCCGAGCATCACGCACTACGAGACGCTCGAGGCGTTCCGGTTCGCGACGCTGCTGGAGATCACCCTCGAGACCGGCCGGACCCACCAGATCCGCGTCCACATGGCAGCCATCGGCCACCCGTGCTGCGGCGACCTGACCTACGGCGCCGACCCGGTCCTGGCCGACCGCCTTCAGCTGACCCGCCAGTGGCTGCACGCCATGCGCCTCGGTTTCACCCACCCCGGCTCCGGCGAGTACGTCGAGTTCACCTCGGAGTACCCGGCCGACCTCGACCACGCCCTCGACCAACTGGCAGCCACCCAGTAAGCCTGGCGCGGAGTGGCGCCGACCAGATCCTCTCCGACCTGATCCGGTCGGAGGCGCTCGTCTGCGCCGCCTAGTGGCTCGCGTCCTCATGCCTCGTGTCCTTGTGCCCCGTCCAGCCCTGCTCGACTGACGGCCGGCACCGTGCGGGTTCGTCGCCGGCGTTGATGAACAACGCTGTGAGCATCGGCACTGCGTAGGCCAGCGCCTCGCGCGGCAGGGGACCGGTGACCGTCAGCGACGCCAGGCCGTGGCCGATGACCCACGTCTGAGTGGCGAGGTCGAGGGGGTCCGTGGCGTCGGAGAAGCGGCCGGTGGTCTTCCCGCGAGCGACTGCGTCGACCAGGATCTGGAGGGACGCGTCGGCGGCGGCCAGGTCTTCCAGCTCGACCTCGGCGTCGAACATGGTCCGGTAGATGTCGGGACCGGCCTCGGCGTTGGACACGTAGGCAGCTCCCAACGCGGCAAGGTCCCGCACCGGGTCGCGAGTGGTCGCGACCCTGGCGAGGGAGGCCGCGAGGCGAGTGAAGCCTTCCTGGCGCACCGCTTTCCAGACGCCGTCCATGCCCTCGAAGTAGGTGTAGACGGCCATCGTCGACACACCGGTACCGGCGACCAGAGCTCGCAGGGTGATCGGCTCCCGCGCTCGGAGCATCTGCGCGGCCCGCTCGATCAGCAGCGACCGAACGGCCGGGTCTTTGACTCTCACCATGGCTCCACAATACATAGCACTGCTATGGTTTGAGCTCCTCTCACCCTAGGAGCCACTCATGGCCGTGACGCTGATCAACCCCGACTGCCTGCCGAAGCCCGACGTCTACCGGCAGTTGTCCATTGCCACCGGCTCGAGGCTGGTGTTCCTCGCCGGCCAGGTGGCGCGGGACAGCGATGGCCGGCCGGTCGGCCAAGGCGACCTCGCGGCGCAGGTCGAGCAGGCGTACCTCAACATCGGGAACGCCCTGAAGGAGATCGGCGGGTCGTTCGACGACGTGGCGAAGCTGACGGTCTATGTCGTCGACTGGAGCCCCGACAAGTTCCCGCTGCTCGGCGAAGGCGTCGCCCGTGCGGCGGCCACCCTGGGCGTCGACCCGGTCAAGCCCATCACCCTCCTCAGCGTCGCCGCACTGGGCGAACCCGACCTCCTGGTCGAAGTCGAAGCCACGGCCGTCCTCGACTGATGCGGAGGGGAGTTCATGAGGTGGCGGCGGCCCGGTCGGCGAGTTTGATCACCATCCCCTCGGTGTGAGGCCGGGGTTCGGCGACCGGATATCGGGCAGCCGGTGGGGTCTGCGGAGCGGCGGTTGAAGGACTGTCGGTCGGGCCGATTAGGCTGGCCGACAGCTTCACAATCCCCTCACTCACGCCCCCTGGGAGGTCTGCGCAGACATGCCGTCCGCTGACAGCTTCGTGCACCTGCACAACCACACCGAGTACTCGATGCTGGACGGCGCGGCGCGGATCGACGAGTTGTTCAAAGCCGCCCAGGAGATGGGCATGCCGGCCCTCGCGACCACCGACCACGGGTATGTGTTCGGCGCGTACGAGTTCTGGAAGACGGCGCAGAAGTACGACGTCAAACCTATCGTCGGGGTCGAGGCCTACTTGACTCCGCAGACCCACCGCAGTGAGCGGAAGCGGGTGAAGTGGGGCGACGCCGGCAGCAGCCGCGACGATGTCTCCGGCGGTGGCTCGTACACCCACATGACACTGCTGGCGAAGACCACCGGGGGTATGCACAATCTGTTCAGGATGGCCTCGCTGGCCAGCCTCGAGGGCTACTACTTCAAGCCCCGGATCGACCGCGAGCTGCTGCAGACCTACGGCAAGGGCCTGATCGCGACGACCGGGTGCGTGGGCGGCGAGGTGCAGACCCGGCTCCGGCTCGGGCAGTACAAGGAGGCCGTCGAAGCGGCGGCGGAGTTCCGGGACATTTTCGGCGCGGAGAACTTCTACTGCGAGGTGATGGACCACGGCATCGCCATCGAGAGGCAGACGCAGAAGGACCTGCTCCGGCTGGCGAAGGACCTCAACCTGCCGCTGGTCGCGACCAACGACCTGCATTACACGCACCAGGACGACGCCCCTGCGCACGCCGCGCTGTTGTGTGTCCAGTCTGCTTCGACGTTGTCGGACCCGAACCGGTTCAAGTTCGACGGCAACGAGTTCTACCTGAAGTCGCCGGCCCAGATGCGCGAGCTGTGGAAGGAGTTCCCGGAGGCGTGTGACAACACGCTGCTGATCGCCGAGCAGTGCGACGTGACCTTCACCGAGGGCGAGGGCCGGTTCATGCCGCGCTTCGGCTGCCCGGAGGGGGAGAACGAGGAATCCTGGTTCATCAAGGAGGTCGAGGTCGGGCTGCATCACCGCTACCCGAACGGGATCACCGACGAGATCCGCAAGCGGGCCGACTACGAGATCGAGGTCGTCACGTCGAAGGGGTACGCCGGCTACTTCCTGGTCGTCGCCGACTTCATCAACTGGGCCAAGAAGCAGGGCATCCGGGTTGGCCCGGGCCGCGGTTCCGGTGCCGGTTCGATCTGCGCCTATGCGATGAAGATCACCGACCTCGAGCCGCTGGCGCACGGCCTGATCTTCGAACGGTTCCTGAACCCGGAGCGGATGTCGATGCCCGACTTCGACATCGACTTCGACGACCGTCGCCGCGCCGAGGTGATCCGCTACGTCAGTGACAAGTACGGCGACGACCGGGTCGCGATGATCGTCACCTACGGCACCATCAAGGCCAAGCAGGCCATCAAGGATGCCGGCCGGGTGCTCGACTATCCGTTCGCGATGGGCGACCGGATCACCAAGGCGATGCCGCCGTCGGTGATGGGCAAGGACGTGCCGCTGTCGGGCATCTTCGACCCGCAGCACAAGCGGTACTCCGAGGCCGGCGAGTTCCGGCAGCTCTACGAGTCCGACCAGGACGTGCGCAAGATCGTCGACACCGCCCGCGGCCTGGAGAACCTGAAGCGCCAGTGGGGCGTGCACGCGGCCGGCGTGATCATGTCCAGCGAGCCGCTGATCGACCTGATCCCGATCATGCGCCGCGAGCAGGACGGCCAGATCATCACCCAGTTCGACTACCCGAGCTGCGAGACGCTCGGCCTGGTCAAGATGGACTTCCTCGGGCTGCGCAACCTGACGATCATGGACGACGCGGTCAAGAACATCGAGGCCAGCCGCGGCATCAAGGTCGATCTCGACGCGCTCGGCCTGACCCTGGACGACGGGCCGACCTACGATCTGCTGGCCCGGGGCGACACCCTCAGCGTCTTCCAGTTCGACGGCGGGCCGATGCGGGCGCTGCTGCGGCTGATGAAGCCGGACAACTTCGAGGACATCTCGGCGGTCGGTGCTCTCTACCGGCCCGGCCCGATGGGTGCGAACAGCCACACCAACTACGCCCTGCGCAAGAACGGTCAGCAGGAGATCAGCTATCCGCACGACGAGCTCGCGGTCGCGCTGGAGCCGATCCTTGGCACCACCTACGGCCTGATCGTGTATCAGGAGCAGGTGATGGCGATCGCTCAGCAGTTGGCCGGCTACACGCTGGGCAAGGCGGATCTGCTCCGCCGCGCGATGGGCAAGAAGAAGCGCGAGGTCCTGGACGCGGAGTACGTCGGCTTCTCCGAGGGGATGAAGGCGAACGGCTTCTCGGCGCAGTCGATCAAGGCGCTGTGGGACGTCCTGGTGCCGTTCTCCGACTACGCGTTCAACAAGGCCCACTCCGCGGCGTACGGGCTGGTCTCGTACTGGACCGCGTACCTGAAGGCGAACTACCCGGCGGAGTACATGGCCGCTGTGCTGACGTCCGTGAAGGACGACAAGGACAAGATGGCCATCTACCTGAACGAGTGCCGCCGGATGGGTATCAAGGTGCTGCCGCCGGACGTGAACGAGTCCGACTCGAACTTCACCCCGGTCGGCACCGACATCCGCTTCGGCCTGTCCGCGATCCGCAACGTCGGCGTGAACGTGGTGGCCGAGATCGTCTCCGCGCGGGAGTCGGAGGGCCGGTTCACCGACTTCGTCGACTTCATCGACAAGGTGCCGCTGCCGGTCTGCAACAAGCGGGTGATCGAGTCGCTGGCCAAGGCCGGTTCGTTCGACTCGATGAACCATGCCCGGCGCGCGGTCGTCGCGGTGCACGAACAGGCCGTCGACGAGGCGATCGACCTGAAGCGGAACGAGGCGCACGGGCAGTTCGACCTGTTCAGCATGGGCGACGACTCGGACGAGGGCGAGGGCAACAGTCGGCTTACCGTGACGGTGCCCGAGATCGAGGAGTGGGACAAGGCCACCAAGCTCGCGCATGAGCGGGACATGCTCGGCCTCTACGTCTCGGACCACCCGCTGTTCGGCGTCGAGCACGTGCTCACCAACGGCACCGACTGCACGATCGGCCAGTTGCTCGCCGACGAGGAGCGCCCGGACGGCACCCAGGTGACGATCGGCGGCCTGGTCACCGCCGTCCAGCGGAAGGTGAACAAGCGCGGCGACATCTACGCGATCGTCACCATCGAGGACCTGGAAGGTTCGATCGAGGTGATGATGTTCTCCTCGGCCTACCAGTTGTCCGCGCACCTGCTCACCAACGACGCGATCATCCTGATGAAGGGCCGGCTGCGGCGCCGCGACGACCGGGTCGAGCTGAGCGGCTCCGAGGTCTCCGTGCCCGATCTGACCGAGGGACCGAGCGGTCCGGTGGTGATCACCATGCCGATCAACCGGTGTACGCCGCCCGTGGTCGACCAGTTGCGCGACGTGCTGAAGTCCCACCCGGGGATGACCGAGGTCCAGTTGCGGCTGCAGGCCCGGCAGAAGACCACGGTGATGCGGATCGGCGACCGGTTCCGGGTGACGCCGACCTCGTCGCTGATGGCGGACCTGAAGGCGCTGCTCGGCCCGTCGTGTCTGGCCGGCTGAGGCACCCTGTGAGCGAGTCTCCTTTTGCTGTGCGTAACACTGGCGGCGTGAGTCAGCAGCCAGGTCAGTCGAGCCCCTATGCCCCGCAGCCGTTCGGCTCCTCCTTCGGCGCACCGCCGGTGCCCGAGCCCAAGATGCCGTGGAGCAAGGCGATCGCGGTGACCGGGGCGGTGTTCCTGATCGCGGGGGCGATCGCGGGCTGGGCGTGGCAGCAGTTCTCCCCGCTGGCGCAGTACACGGTGGACGACAAGGGTGCCGCGCTCGGCGAGGAGCAGATGACGAAGGTCTTCGGCCCGGACGGCACCTTCGTGTCGATCGGGTTCCTCACGGCGCTGGTGCTCGGTGGCGCTCTCTTCTGGTGGTTGCGCAACTACGGTCCGTGGTCGGTCGCGATCGTGACGGGCGGTTCGGTGGTCGGTTCGGCGATCGCGTGGGGAGTGGGCATGCTGCTCGGCCACGACCCGCTCCAGCCGCGGCTGGAGGCGGCCAAGCCCGGCGATCTGCTGGCGGCGCCGCTGGAACTGCACACATGGACCCCTTTAGCTGCTTGGCTGGTCGGTGCGGCGCTCGCGGCGGCGATCATCTCCGCAGTGGGCTGGCGGAGCGAACCGGTTGCAACCACATCGGTATCTGTTACGTCAGACTCCTCGCCGCAGGTGCACTAACCTGTCCCGGCCGGTGGTTGAGCCCACCGGCGATGTGAGGGGGAACATGTCCGACTACACCAACCCGCCGATCGACCCGCGCCACCCTGGTGCCTCCGGCGGTCCTCAAGGCCCGAACGGCCCGTACTCCGCTCCGCAAGGCCGCCCGCCCGCAGCCCCGAACGGCCCGTACTCCGGTCCGCAGGGGCAGCCGCCGGCCGGTCCGTATTCCGCTCCGCAGGGCCCGTACTCCGGTCCGCAGCAGCCGTATCCGGGTGGTCCGGGGAATCCCGCCCAGCCGCAGCCGGGGAGCTACCCGCCTCCGCAGTACGGGCCAGGGGCCCAAGGCAACCAGCAGGGGGCCCAGGGCAACCAGCAGGGCCCCGGCGCGCTTTGGCCGCAGCCCGGGCAGCCAGATTACCCGCAGCAAGGCGGTGGGCAGCCGCCGTACGGTGGGCAACCGCCGTACGAGGAGGTGCAGTGGGGGCCGGAGCCGCGGAAGAAGCGCGGCAAGCTGGTCCCGCTGATCGCCGTCCTGGCTGTCCTCCTGGTGGTCGGTGGCGGCGGCATCTTCGCCTACGCCCGGCTGACCGGTGGCAAGCAGCCCGCCGCGGTGCTGCCGGGTAACGCCGTCGCGTACGCCCGGATCGACCTGAACCCGTCAGCCGGTCAGCGCGTCGCCGCGCTGCGGTTCCTGATGAAGTTCCCGTCGGTGAAGAAGGAGATCGGGCTCACCAGCGACAACGACGACCTGCGCCAGAAGCTGTTCGAGCTGATCAAGAAGGAGTCCGGCGGCGACCTGGCCGACGTCGACTTCGACAAGGACATCAAGCCGTGGCTGGGCGACCGGGCCGGAGTTGTGGCGGTTCCCGGCGCCGACGCCAAGGAGCCGGATGCGGTGGTCGCCGTCGAGGTGAAGGACGAGGACCAGGCGACCACGGGGCTGGACAAGCTGTTCGCCGAGGAGAAGGACAAGCCCGGCCGGGCGTTCACCGACGGCTATGTGATCCTCGCCGAGACCCAGGCGATCGTCGACTCGGCCGTTGCCGCCGGCAAGGACAACCCGCTGGAGGAGAACGCGAAGTTCAGCGCGGACATGTCGGCGCTGGGGGAGCAGGGGTTCGTCTCCTTCTGGGGTGACTTCGAGGGTCTGGCGTCGTTCGCGTCGTCGGAGCTGACGGGCGAGGACGCGGCCGCTGTGCCCGAGGGGAGCATGGCCGCGGCGCTGCGGTTCGACGCGCAGTACGTCGAACTGAAGGGTGTCGTGCACGGCGACAAGAGCATCAAGGTCGGCTCGTCGGACGCGGGGAACCTGATCGCGCAACTGCCCGAGACGACGGCCGGTGCGATCGCGCTGTCCGACGGCTCGAACCTGGTCGACACGATCTGGACCCAGCTGAACAAGTCGACGGGCGGGATGAACCTGGACGACCTGACGAAGGGCTTCACCGACGAGTACGGCCTGGTGCTGCCGGACGACCTGAAGTCGCTGCTCGGCAAGAACTTCGTCGCGGCGATCGACAAGGACTCCGACGTGCCGAAGATCGGACTCCGGATGGAGACCGACCCGGCCAAGGCCGAAGCGGTCGTGGGCAAGGTCCAGGACCTGCTCCGCAGCCAGGCCGACCTGGACGTCCCGATCGAGCAGGCCAAGGACGCGGACACCCTGGTGGTCGCGACCGAGCAGGCCTACGCCGACAAGTTGCTCACCGACGGCGGCCTCGGCAAGACGGAGAAGTTCAAGCAGGCCATTCCCGATCCGCAGAACGCGGTGATGGTCGGCTACGTCGACCTCGAGGCGATCGCCGCGATGAGCGACGACCTCAAGTCTGACGAGGACCTGGCCGCACTGAAGTCGGCCGGCTACACCATCCGCGTCACCGGCGACGGCGAGGCGGACTTCACCCTGCGAGTGATCGCGAAGTAGTCCGATCGAAGAAAACCCGGGCGGCCGATACGTCAGGCCGCCCGGGTTTTTCCGGCTAGGACGTCAGGCGGAGGTAGTCCACGTTGAAGCCGCCGGTTTCGCAGAACAAGGTGATCAGCTGATCGCCGGCTGGCAGGGTTACCTGGGCACTCACCGACTGGTACGACGCCCAGCCGCCGGTGTCAGGCACCGACACCTTCGCCAGTACTGCGCCTGAGGCGTCCCGCAACGACACCGCATCCGTGGCGACCGCGCCGGTGCCGTTCGCGACCCGGAACTCCACGTTGTACGTGCCGGCCTGGGCGACGTCCACCCGGTACTGCAGCCAGTTGCCGGCCGCCGTCCAGCCGACATTCTTGCCGCCGCTCGCCGCCGGGTTGTTCTCGACGAAGTTCGCGCCGCCATCGGTCCAGCCGTGCTGGGCGACGTACGACTCGGCCTCGACCTTCTCGCCGATCGGCGTGCCGTGCGGTGTGACCGTCACGTGGACAGTCACCTCATCGTGGGCGGCGCCATCCGTGACCCGGAACTTGAGGTCCTGTTCGCCGGACGTAGTCGGGTGGAGGGTCACCAGCCCGGTCCGCGCGTCGACGCTGACGCCGGCCGGGAGGTCGGTGGCGTAGTAGGCGAGCCGGTCGCGATCCCGATCGGTCGCGGACAGTTGCACCTGGGTGGTGGCGTACTGGTCGGCGACCACCTCAGCCACGTCACGTAGTACCGGGGCGTGGTTGCCGTGCGACGACGGGACTTCGCCTTGCCAGCGGTAGGTGGCGTAGGAGTTCGCCGGGACTGTCGCCGTGAAGGACTTGCCGGCGAGCACCACTCGCACGGTGGTCGGAGTGGCGTTGCTGTTGCCCAGGATCGCGACGAAGTTGTCGCTCTTGTCCTTGAAGACGACGTTGCCGATCCCGTTCGTGGTCGCGCTCGACTCGACTCGCACGTGCTCCGGGCCGAGGTACTTCGCGAACTGGCCCATCGCGTACAACTCGTCGCGAACGGTGAAGGTTTGGGTGGTGGTGTCGACCTTGACCAGGCGGTTCGGCCACTTGGTGGTGCGGCCGACCTCCTCCCAGTCGATGTTGTTGTCCCGCGCGGGCGTCCAGTGCAGCGTGCCACCGTCCTGGTCGGTGGTCTGCGCCCACATCACGTACGACGAGGCGTCCAGCCGGAAGTAGCTCAGGATCGTGGCCGGCGACAGATCGCTGGTCTCGGTCATGTGCACCGGCTTGCCGGTCTGCTCGTACGCGTCCCGCATGACGGTCGGGTCACCCCAGTACGGGTGGAACGCGATGGCGTCCGACGCCTTGCGGGTCTGCGGGTCGTTGAAGATGCGGTAGTAGTTCTTCGTCTCCGTGCTGTTCGGGTCACGCCAGTCGTAGAAGTTGAAGTCGTGCACGTACAACTCGGTGCTGAGCTTCGCGCGCTTCACCTCGCGCTTGATCGCGACCGCCAGCTTCTGCTGCTGCTCGACGCTGATGTCCATCGCGGGGTAGACCACGTCGATGCCGGGCTCGTTCAGCAGGGTCAACGCATCGACCTTCACCCCGTACTTCGCGTACGCCTGCACGTACTTCACGTAGTACCGGGCGAACACGTCGATCGCGTCGTCGCGGAGCTTGCCGACCTGGTAGTACAACGTGGTGCTACCGGGCTGCAACGCGACCTCGCCGGTGAACCTGTTGTTGGTCTTCATCCAGGCCGGGGCGCTCCACGCCGAGGCGAAGAAGGTCGCGCGCGGGTTGTAGCGCTGGATCAGCTTGATCGTGTCGATGATGTGCGCGTCGATGTCCCGCTTGATCGAGAAGTACTTCAGCCCGAAGTCCTCGGTGACGCCGGCGGGAAGCTCGTCGTACGACCAGAACGGGAGGTGCTCGATCAGGTCCGGGCTGCCGATGGTCAGCCGGAAGCGGTCCAGCCCGGCGCCGGTCTTGGGATCGACCAGCAGCCGGATCGCCCGGTCCCGTTCGGCCGGGGTGAGCTTCCAGAGATTGGAAACGCTCGTCTCGTCCAGGGAGAAGCCGATCCCGGTGTACCGCTGGCGAAGCGTGCTCGGGTCGATGACGACTTCCGCGTCGGTGGCGCCGCCCTCATCGCGTCCGATGTAGGTGGTGGGCAGGGGCTGCCAGGCCTGTGCAGGGCCGCTGGAGTACGTGCCGGTGACGGCGGCGCCGTGTCCAGGGCGGTCCGCTGGCAAGCCGGCGGTTGCTGGTTGGCCTGCGGCGGCGAGCACCAGGCCGGCAGTTGCGGTCATGACAGCCGCGGAAAGGGAACGCCTCACGATGCCTCCTTGGGACGGAAAGCGCTTGCATCGAAGCGGACTCTACTGTTCCGCGCCGCGATGCACATCCCTTCCGGGAAGTTCCGCAACTCGTCGGCAGCGGATGTCGAAAGCCGACGGCCGGTCTCTACCTAGGGATAAACGCACCTAGGAGGACCCGAGATGAACCACATCACCGACATCCGCACCATCGCGATCCCGGTCACCGACCAGGACCGTGCCCTCGACTTCTATGTCGGGAAGCTGGGCTTCGACAAGCACCTGGATGCACCCCTGCCGGAACGCGGCGGCCGCTGGATCGTGGTCGCACCGCCCGGCGCCAGTACGACGATCGCCCTCGTCCCCGCCTCGGACTCGGCCCCGGCCGGATCCGACACCGGCATCCGCCTCGTCACCCCCGACGCCGCGGCCGCCCACCAGCAGCTGACCGCAGGCGGCGTGGAGGCGGACGAGCTCCTCGCGTGGCCCGACGTCCCGCCGATGTTCACCTTCCGCGACCCCGACGGGAACCAGCTCTTCCTCGTCCAGGAGTGAGTTCAGGCGGGTAACTCGACGCCTGTGAGCTGGTGGCAGGCGTCGAGGAACTCAGCCTGTACTGCGGGGTCGCTGGCGGCGGGATGCGTGGCGTGGGAGCGACGGTGATAGTAGTAGCCGCCCGTGGTCGGGTTGGGCGTGGTCGCCAGCCAGACCTGGGTTTCCGGAGCCTGGGTGAGGTCGTCCGGGGCACCACGACCGCCCATCTTGGTGGGGACCCAGCCGGGATCGACGGCGTTCGACGGGGTGTCCGGCCAGAGCCGCGCCACCGCGAACGCGAGGATCACGTCGTACAGCTTCGAGTCCGAGTAGGCCTGGGCGCCGCTCCAGCGGCGGCGTACCCACTGCAGATCGTCCAGCACGACGTCGCCGCCGAGATGCATTCCTGAACTGAGGTAGATCAGCCGGCCGGGACGGTCGATCAGGGCGGTCAGCAGGTACGGCGCGAGCACGTTGATCGCGAAAACGTGCTCCAGCCCGTCGACCGTCTCGCTCCGCGGTTCGCGATACCCGACGGCCGCATTGTGGATGATCACGTCGAACGGCCCGGACGCATTCGCCTGCCGGGCCAGCTCTTGCGTTGCGGCGATCACCGCGAGATCGCCGACCAGGACATCAGTTGCCTTGGGCAACGCGGTCCGTGCGTCCGCGGCGCGCGCCTCGTTCCGCGCATGCAGCACCACCTGGTGCCCCTGCCCGATCAGCTCACCCGCGACCAGCTGCCCGAGCCCGTCAGCGGATCCCGTCACCAGAATGCGTGCCACCAGACTGTCCTTTCCTCAGGTCTCCACTGTGCCAGGTCAGACGAGGACGTGGCCGCCGTCGACGGAGACGATGGTGCCCGTCGCGTAGCCCTGGTTCATCAGGTAGACGTAGGCGGCGGCGATGTCGGTCACCTCGCCGACCCGGCCGACGGGGAGGTGCTTCGCGGTTTCGTCGTACAGGGCCTGCTCGTCTTCGGGCGACTGGTCGGACCACAGAGGTGAGCGGACGATGCCAGGCTTGACGGCGTTCACGCGCAGTGGTGCGAGTTCGACGGCGAGGGCACGGACGAGGGAGTCCATCGCTCCGCAGATGCTGGCGCTCACGGACCAGCCGGCGCCGGGGCGATCCGCGGCCGCACCGGTCGTCAGGACGATGGAGCCGCCCGGGCGAAGCAGTGGAAGGGCGGAACTCACCGCGCCGAGGGCGCCGAAGTACCGCAGCTCGAACGCCTTCCGGGCGCGGGCGAGATCCATCGAGGCGACCTCGAGGAGCGTGAGTGACTCGCCGGCGGTGAAGGCCAGGTGGTCGAACGGTTCGAGGCCGGCGAAGAAGCTCGCGACCGCGTCGGCGTCGGTGAGGTCGAGCGCCTCGCCCTGGGTGGAGGCGGGCAGTGCGTTCAGAGCGCGTTTCACCGATTCGGGGTTGCTGGAGGCAACGATCAGCGTCGCGCCCTGGTCGGCCGCCAGCTGGGCGGTGGCCAGCCCGATGCCGGAGGTACCGCCGAGGACGACGACGCGCTTGTCCTGCAGAGTCACAATGAGCTCCCGTTGGTGATGAGTTGGTCATCACCAGCCTGCGGGTCGGGACCGGCCGCGGTCCAAGACCTGTTCGGCCGCCTGTAATACCCTGCAGGTATCAGCATCGACAGGCGGGGAAGGAGCCGGGTGGACGTCGACCTCCGCAAGCTCCGGTACTTCGTCGCGGTCGCCGAAGAACTCCACTTCGGCCGCGCGGCGGACCGGCTGCACATCGCCCAGCCGGTGTTGTCGCGGCAGATCCGGGCGCTCGAGGACGAACTCAAGGTGCAGTTGTTCGCCAGGACCAAGCGATCGACCGAGCTGACCCCGGCTGGTCTCCAACTGCTGGAGGACGCCAGGCCGCTGCTCGCCTCGGCGGAGGCGATGCGGCGTCGGGTCGGCCAGGCGGCGAGCGGGTCGAAGGTGTTCACCATCGGTTTCATGCCGGGGATCACGGTGACGTCGGCTGTCCGGGCCTTCGGTGCCGCCCACCCGGACGTCGAGGTCGAGCTCATCCGGACCACCTGGGACGACCAGGTGGAGGTCCTGCGGGACGGCCGGGTCGACGTCAGTATCGTCCGCTTGCCGATCGATCAGCAGGGGCTGAGCGTCCGCCCGCTGTTCGAGGAACGACGCGTGGCGATGCTCGCGGCGGATCACCGGCTCGCCGGGAAGCCGTCGCTCGACATCAGCGATCTGGCGGACGAACACCTGCTGCAGGATCCAGACGCAGTACCTGAGTGGCGGGATATCGCAGTGGAGCTGCGCACGGGCAAACCGGTGCCAGTGCCGGTGATGCGGAGTGTCGAGGAGAAGCTGGAGCATGTCGCCGCCGGGCGGGGTGTGTCGGTCATTCCGTTGTCAGTGGCGACCTTCTACCAGCGGACGGACGTCGTCGCTGTCGCGGTGAACGATCTCGCGCTGAACAAGGTCTGCCTCGCCTGGAACGCCGGCCGCCGCTCCCGCCTGGTCTACGACTTCGCCGACCTCGCGCCCACAGTCGACTGGACGCAGCACGGGTGAAGTGAGCTCCTGCGGTGACACCATCTGGGGATGACGAGCGTGGGGCTGCGTGGATTGGCCGTGGTACTGGGCTTCGCCCTGATCGCCTGTTCCGCGAAGGACGCGGACAACAGCGCCACCCCCGCCCCCTCCGCGACTGAGCAGAAGCTGCCTGAGCCTGCCACCGCGCCACTTGATGCGGCCAAGGCGGCAACTCTTCAGGCTGTCCTGCAGAAGGTCGTCAGCCAGTACGCCGCGACGCCGGACAGTGAGTCTGCTGCGCGGGGGATCACCGCGGCCGTGGTGTCGGACAAGTGGGTGTGGTCGGGTGCGGCCGGTAAGGATGCCGCCGGGACCACCCTGACTGCGCAGACGAGCATGGGCGTTGCGAGCATCACGAAGACGTTCGTCGCTGCAGAGGTGTTGCTGCTTGCCCAGGCCAAGAAGATCGACCTGGACGCGCCGCTCTCGACGTACGTGAAGCACAAGCTGACGGCGAACAACGCGACCGTTCGGCAGCACCTCGCCATGCGATCCGGCGTACCGAACTATCTGCCGGACGACTACGCCAGGATGGACAAGGCGATTGCCGCTGCTCCTGGGCGGCATTGGACGAGTGAGCAGGCGCTGGCGTACGACACGGCCGCGCCCGGTCAGCCGGACAGTCCCTACGACTACAGCAATCCCAGCTACGTCCTGCTTGGCATGCTGATCGAGAAGGTCACCGGCCAGCCGATGGCGACCGTACTGCGCCGCGACCTGGCCGCCCCTGCCGGACTCGAACGAGCCGCCTTCCAGGACGCGGAACGACCACAGCCACCACTCGCCGAAGACCGCAATCCGTTCTGCGGTAGGACCGCGGACGGCTTCGTGCCGTGCCGCGCGTTCGCGAGCCAGGGCGCCGCGAACGCCGGCCTTGCCGCGGACGCTCCGACGGTCGCCCGCTGGGGATATCAGCTGTACGGCGGCCGCGTCGTACCGGCTGACCTGGTCCGACAGATGACGGCCGGCGACGGGGAGTACGGCCTCGGCACGATGCTGTTCTCCCGGCAGTTCGGGATCGGCACGGCGTTCGGTCACCGCGGCGAGCTGCCGGACTACAAGAGCCTGCTAGTCGTCATCCCCGACCACCACGTCTCAGTCGCCGTCCTAGTCGCCGACGGCACCAAGAACGCCGACCTGATCACCGCCGACGTCATCACAGCGATCCAGCCGCTCCTCACCAGCTAAGGCCCCCGCACTCCCGCGCCGCTCCGGCTCCCGCGCTCCCGAGCCGCTCCGGCCCTCACGCCGCGCTCTCGCGCTCCGGCCCTCACGCCGCGCTCTCGCGCTCCGGCTCCCGCGCTCCGGCTCCCGCGGCCTCCGCCCGCCGCCCCCCGCTCTTACTCGTTGGCGAGCGCCTCCAATACGCCTTCGCCGTATTTCGCGAGTTTGTTTTCGCCGACTCCGCTGATCTTTCCGAGTTCGCCAAGGGTACTGGGGAGGTCGGTGGCGATTTGGCGGAGGGTTGCGTCGTGGAAGATCACGTACGCCGGGACGCCCTGCTCCTTGGCGACTGCGGCTCGCCAGGTGCGGAGGCGTTCGAAGATCGGTGCTGCCTCCGGCGCGAGATCCACGACCGCGCCCTTCTTCTTGCCGCCGCTCGACCGGGACGCCCGCAACGCGCGCTCAGGTTCGCGGCGCATCATCACGTCGCGGCGTCGCCCCAGCACCTCGGCGCTGTCCTCGGTGAGCAGCAAGGTGCCGTAATCGCCCTCCACCGCGAGCAACCGTTGTGCGAGCAGTTGGCGGACCACCCCTCGCCACTCGGTGTCCTTCAGCTCGGTGCCGATACCGAACACGCTCAACTCGTCATGACGGAACTGCGAGACCTTCGGCGTCGTCTTGCCGAGCAGGATGTCGATCACCTGACCGGCGCCGAACTTCTGATTGCGTTCGTGCTGCAGCCGGTAGACGGCCGAGAGCAGTTTCTGCGCCGGGATCGTGCCATCCCAGGACTCGGGTGGGCTCAGACAGGTGTCGCAGTTGCCACACGAATCAGCCGAGCCGGTCTGACCGAAGTACGCGAGGAGTTGTCCGCGCCGGCACTGGACTGTCTCGCAGAGGCCGAGCATCGCGTCGAGATGGGTGCCGAGGCGCCGGCGGTGCGCGGCGTCGCCCTCGGAGGTGTCGATCATCTTGCGTTGCTGGACGACGTCCTGCAGGCCGTACGCGAGCCAGGCGGTCGACGGCAGTCCGTCGCGACCGGCGCGACCCGTCTCCTGGTAGTAGCCCTCGACCGACTTCGGCAGGTCGAGGTGGGCGACGAACCGGACGTCCGGCTTGTCGATCCCCATCCCGAAGGCGATGGTCGCGACGACAATCAGACCGTCCTCGCGCAGGAAGCGAGACTGGTTCTTGGCGCGCGTCCGGCTGTCGAGACCGGCGTGATACGGCACCGCCTCGATGCCGTTGGCCGTCAGGAAGGTAGCCGTCTTCTCGACGCTGTTGCGGGAAAGGCAGTAGACGATGCCCGCGTCACCCGCGTGCTCGGTGCGCAGCAGGTCCAGGAGTTGCCGCTGCGGATTGTCCTTCGACACGATCCGGTACTGGATGTTCGGCCGGTCAAAGCTGGCGACGAAGTGCTTCGCCTCGGTCAGGTTCAGGCGGGTCGCGATCTCTTTGTGCGTCGTCTCGGTCGCGGTGGCCGTCAGCGCGATCCGCGGTACGTCGGGCCAGCGCTCGTGCAACTCCGAGAGCATCAGGTAGTCGGGCCGGAAGTCGTGGCCCCACTGCGAGACGCAGTGCGCCTCGTCGATCGCGAACAGCGAGATCTTGCCCTGGTCGAGCAACCGGACGGTCGCCTCGACCCGCAGCCGCTCGGGCGCGAGGTAGAGCAGATCGAGGTCGCCGGACAGGAAGGCCCGCTCGACCTCGCGGCGCTGCTCGTAGTCCTGGGTGGAGTTCAGGAAGCCGGCCCGCACCCCCAGCGCGGTGAGCGCGTCGACCTGGTCCTGCATCAGCGCGATCAGCGGCGAGATGACGACCCCGACGCCGGACCGGACCAGGGCCGGGATCTGGTAGCACAGCGATTTACCGCCGCCGGTCGGCATCAGTACGAGCGCGTCACCGCCCGCGACGACAGTGTCGATGATGTTCTGCTGCTGCCCGCGGAACGAGTCGTACCCGAACACCCGGTGCAGTACCTGCAGGGCTTCACTCGCGGTGTCGTCCAGCGGCTGGGTCGTCTCGGTCACCCGGCGATTCTACGGAGCTTGCCCAATCACCGCTGGGGGCCTGTGGACGACGCGCCGATCTCTCCGCTATACGTACCGATACTCCACACGTTGCCCTCCGGATCGGCCACGGAGAACCCGCGCGATCCGTAGTCCTCGTCCCGCATCTCCCGTACTACGGACGCCCCCGCCGCCATCACCTTCGGCCACAACGCGTCCGGGTCGTCGTGCACCAGGTAGACCGCTTGCGCCTGGTCCGCGAACTTGTCGAACTCGTTCGGCTCGGTGTTGCGGTCGATCGAGCTGATCATCACGCCACCACCGGCCGGCCAGGACAGCTGGGCGTGCGCGATCGACCCTTCGGCCACTCCGGCGTACTGGACGACCAGAGTGAACCCCAGGCCTTCGGTGAGAAACTTCAGCGCGGCCTGGCCATCGGTGTAGATGAGGGTGGGCCAGACGCCGATCTTGGTACCTGTCTGCGTATCCATGACCTCAGACTGCCTCGTCCACCCCCGCATCGTCTTGAACGAATGGGAGCTCCTCGGTGATCCACTGCCGCGGCGAACACCCGGCGAGCGAGTGCCACTCGCGGGTCAGGTGCGCCTGATCGGCGTACCCGAGGTCCGCCGCGAGGTCAGCGAGCCTCGGCGTGGGCCGCCGCTTGAGTCGCGCCACGGCCTGCTCGAACCGCAGCACCCGCGCCGCGACCTTGGGAGCCAGCCCGTACTCCGTGCGGAACCGCTCAGTCAGGTGCCGCCGACTCCACCCGACCTCGGTCGCCAACTCCTGTACTCCGACGCCGCCCGCCGTCTCGCACAGCCGATGCCACGCCCAGCCGAGCTCGGCGCGTGGCTCGGGGATGGGCTCGTCCCGCCAGGCCTCGAGCAGCAGCTTCTCGATGATGTCGAACCGCTGCTCCCAGTCCGGCGCGGCCTGCAGCCGGTCGGCGAGCTCCCGGGTGGGTCGGCCGAGCAGTTCGTCGACGTCGAGGGCGATCGAAGCGAGCTCGCCGGAAGGAAGCCCGAGCAGCGCGCGCGAACCAGCCGGGGTGAGCCCGAGTTGGATGCCGGACCTGTTGGGGGAGTCGCCGATCTGCACCGCGGTCGAATGCAGGCCGCTCAGGACAGTGTGGAACTTGTCGACCGGCGCACCCGGCCAGGCGAGGCCGAGCGGCTCGTCCAGGGTGATCACGACAGTCAGGTACTGCGAGGGCAGCCCGCGATGCAGCTCCGGCAGATCACCGGGGTAGGCATACCCGATCAGGTCCCCGAGATACGGGCGCAGGGCGGGATGCACCCGTCGCCCGTGCAGCTCGAAGTCCTCCATCTGCCCAGGCTAGAGCCGAGGTCGGACAGTTCGCCTGTTCAGTGGAACCATGCTCCGCCATGCGGGACCGGCGTACCGGCATCTGGACGGGCGTGGCACCATGCTGGAAGTCGTTTCACAGAGGTTTGGAGAGATCGTCGTGCCTGAACTGAGGTCCCGCACAGTCACCCACGGCCGGAACATGGCGGGCGCCCGCGCCCTCATGCAGGCATCCGGTGTAGCCCGCGAGGACTTCGGCAAACCGATCATCGCGGTGGCGAACAGCTTCACCGAGTTCGTGCCCGGGCACACCCACCTGCAGCCGGTCGGCCGGATCGTGTCCGAGGCGATCCATGCGGCCGGCGGGATCGCCCGCGAGTTCAACACCATCGCGGTCGACGACGGCATCGCGATGGGCCACGGCGGCATGCTCTACAGCCTGCCCTCACGGGACCTGATCGCGGACTCGGTCGAGTACATGGTCGAGGCGCACTGCGCGGACGCGCTGATCTGCATCTCCAACTGCGACAAGATCACCCCCGGCATGCTGATGGCGGCGATGCGGCTGAACATCCCGACCGTGTTCGTCTCCGGCGGTCCGATGGAGGCCGGCCGGGCCACCCTGGTCGACGGCACTGTCCGCAAACTGGACCTGATCGACGCGATGTCCGAGGCCGTGAACGAGAACGTCTCCGACGAAGACATCCTGCGGATCGAGGAGAACGCCTGCCCGACCTGCGGCTCCTGCTCCGGCATGTTCACCGCGAACTCGATGAACTGCCTGACCGAGGCGATCGGGCTCTCGTTGCCCGGCAACGGCTCACTGCTCGCCACCCACACTGCCCGCAAGGCGCTGTACGAGAACGCCGGCCGGACCGTCGTCGAGATCACCAAGCGGTTCTACGAGCAGGACGACGAGACTGTTCTTCCCCGGACCATCGGCTCGCGGGCCGCCTTCGAGAACGCGATGGCGCTCGACATCGCGATGGGCGGCTCGACGAACACGATCCTGCACCTGCTCGCCGCGGCCCAGGAGGCGGAGGTCGACTTCGGGCTGGACGACATCAACGCCGTCTCGCGCCGGGTCCCGTGCCTGGCGAAGGTGGCGCCGAACGTGGCTCCGGGCGGCACGTACTACATGGAGGACGTGCACCGGGCCGGCGGCATCCCCGCGATCCTCGGTGAGCTGTACCGGGCCGGGTTGCTCAACGAGGACATCCACACCGTGCACAGCGCCTCGATCGATGAGTGGCTGAAGAACTGGGATCTCCGCGGCGGATCGCCGTCCGCCGAAGCCGTCGAACTCTGGCACGCGGCACCCGGCTGCAAGCGCTCGGCGACCGCATTCTCACAGTCGGAGCGCTGGGACACCCTCGACACCGACGCCGCGGGCGGCTGCATCCGCGACCGCAAGCACGCGTACTCCGCCGACGGCGGCCTCGGGGTCCTCAAGGGCAACCTGGCCGAGGACGGCTGTGTCGTCAAGACCGCAGGCGTGGACGAGTCCATCTGGACCTTCCAGGGACCGGCCGTCGTCTGCGAGTCGCAAGAAGAGGCGGTCGAGAAGATCCTCGCCAAGGCCGTGAAGCCGGGGGATGTCGTCGTGATCCGCTACGAGGGTCCCAAGGGTGGTCCTGGGATGCAGGAGATGCTCTACCCGACCTCGTTCCTGAAGGGCCGCGGTCTCGGCAAGGTCTGCGCCCTGGTCACCGACGGCCGCTTCTCCGGCGGTACGTCGGGCCTCTCGATCGGCCACGCTTCTCCAGAAGCAGCATCCGGCGGAACCATCGCCCTCGTCCAGGACGGCGACCAGATCCGCATCGACATCCCCAACCGCTCGATCAACCTGCTGGTCTCGGAAGAGGACCTAGCAGCCCGCCGCGAGGCTCTTGGTGGGGTGTACGCGCCCCGAGCCCGCGAACGCAAAGTCTCCCAAGCCCTCCGCGCCTACGCCGCCATGGCAACCAGCGCCGACCGCGGCGCAGTACGAGACGTAACCAAGCTCGGCTAATCACTCCCGCCCGTACTGCGGGTCGCAGGCGCGGGTGGTTCGTCGGTCGGTAGGTGGATGTGGTTCGCGTCGCCGGGCTGCGTGATTGTGCTAGTCGCGGTGAGGTGTATCAAGGGCGCCTTTGGCGTCGCCTTCGGCGATCGAACGAGTTCGACCCTTGACACACCTCACCGCGACCAGGGAAGGACGCAGCTACGCCCGGAGCCGCTGAGAAGTACGGCCACAAGTTCAGGGATTTCGCCGAGGGGTGCCGCCGGTCATTTCGCGAGCAGACAGATGGCTTTCGCGCAGAGCCGCCCCGGGTCGAAAACGGCGCAGTTCAGTCCCCAGGACGAAGGGCCCGGACCGCCACCACTCAGTAACCTCCCGCCGACGGACCCCGCCGGAGCGGTAACACGCCTGTGCCGGTGCTGGCCGGGAGGTTCCGGTGCCCGGCGTGGAGGTTACTGAGTGCTGGGCGTCCGGGCACCCACTGCTGAACCACCTAGCGGAACGCGCACACCACCAGGTGGACCAGCCGGTGAACCGCCCGGCCGATGCCCGCCTGTCCGGCCGATACCGCCCTACAGACCGGCATCGGTCCAACGACCCGGCATCCACCCGGACGCGCCTACCGCCGATAGCGGGTTGTTCGACCGATGCCGTCCAGTAGACCGGTATCGGTCCCACAAGCCGGCAGCCGACCGAACCGCGCCACGATCTCCAGCACGGCCCACCACCCAGACCTACAGAACCGACCGAAACCAACCGGGAAACCGTTTACCGGATGGTTTCGGCGGGTTCTGTAGATCCGGATGGGGGACGCGCCGCAAACGCGGCACCACCCGGGCGGACGGAAGCCGAACATCCCGCACGAGCCACCCGGGCGGACGGAATCGCCTGGATGCGGCTCACACGTCAGCGCGGATCCGCGTAGCTGCGTCCTTCCCTGGCCGAGGTGGTGGGTGTCAAGGGTCGAACTTGTTCGAGCCCGAAGGGCCGCGAAGCGCCCTTGATACCCAGCACCTCGGCTAGCACCATCACGCAGCGGAGACCGCGCAACCACACTGCCAATGCACCGGACGCAACCACAACACCAACGCACCGGCGCAACCACATCACCAATGCACCGGCGCGACCACAGCCCCAAATGGACCGGCGCAACCGCATCGCAGCAAACTGGCTGACCAGATCGTTGCTGGGGGCAACCACGTGGTGTTTGCGGGGCGGCGTACGAGGAAAATGTGGTGGGCTCGCCGGGGGTTAGGTGAGTTCTAGGTCGTAGGCGAGGGTTAGGGCTTCGGTTAGGTGGGGTTCCTGGTCGGGGAGGAGGTAGCCGATCAGGCGGCCTAGTTGCACCTTCGGGATCGTTTGGACGTTGTCGCAGCTGATGGCGCTGGGGTGGTCGAGGCCGTTCTCTGGGCCGACCAGGACTTCGGTGGAGAGGCCGCGGATGGTGCTGGTGATCGGGGCGACGGTGACGTTGGTCAGCCTCGGGCGGATCAGTTCACGCGTGAGGACGACCACCGGGCGCGGCTTGTCCAGCCGGGCGATGTGGATCGGGCGCATCAGTCAAGGTCGGAGAGGACGGTTCCGCCGGCTGTGGGGGCGAGTCCTTCGAGGTCCGGGTAGTCGCCGTGTTCCGCGAGGATCCGCAGATCGCGGGCGGCGAGCTCCCGGCGGCGCTCGCGCTCCATCGCCCTGGCGACGACGGACGCCCGGCTGGAGGCTTTGTGGTCGTCGACGAGCCGGTCCATGAACTCGACCAGCTCATCGGGCAACCGCACAGTGATCTGCTTACTCATACCAGAACCATACCGCCCTGGGATTCACTTCTCTACCGGTGGCGCCGCCCAACCTGCGAGTGCCGCCGAGCGGGAAGGGGCGAAGGCGCTGGTGCCCAGCCACTGCCACAGCGCCTCGGTGTCGCGGCGTGCGCCGAAGACCTGGATCTCGCGGCTGCGCAGTGCCTCGTCCGGTGTCCGGTCACCGGTCCAGATCTCGGTCAGCGCACGGACCGTCGACCGCACCTGCACGGTCAGTTCGTGGCCGGGATCGTCCCGGCAGAGGTCCGCGACCTCGTCCTCGACCACGAGCCACCACTGCCGCTCGCGGGTCCGGGCGTCGCCGAACTCGAAGTGGACCACGATCCGGCGGCCGGCGGGGAACAGCGGAACGCGAGCGAACCTGCGGATGTCCCACATCAGGAAGCCCGCGTCGGGCTGCAGGGAATCGAGGCGGCTGCCGATCCAGCGAGCACCCCAGTGGCCGAGCGCCATCACGATGGGCCGCAGTTCCTCGCCGGCCGCGGTGAGCTCGTACGAGGTCGAGCGGCCCGTTTCCGTCCGGCGTACCACCCCGAAGTCCTCGAGAGTGCGCAGCCGCTTGGCCAGCAGCGTCGGCGACATTCGTGGCAGACCCCGCCGGAGCTCGTTGAAGTGGGTACTCCCACACAGCAACTCCCGGACGATCAGGGGCGTCCAGCGGTCGCAGAGAACCTCCGCGCCGCGGGCAACCGTGCAGAACTGGCCGTAATCGATCACGAGTTCAAGCTAGTTACCGCCCGAGGCGGTGGCTAGTACAGATCGAGGACTATCGACCCCGGTTCGTCGGAATCCACGCTGGGTCGATCAGAGCAGGTGCCGGGAGGGCGCCTGCACCAGGGGAGGAACAGAAATGACCGACACCGCAACCTTCGACCCCGTGGCGTTCAAGACCACCACCCGGCAGCAGTGGCAGGACGCCGCCGAGGCCTGGCATCGGTGGGGCTCGTTCATCGGCAGCTGGCTGGGGGAGGCGACCGGCACGATGATCGACCTGGCCGGCATCGGCTCCGGCGATCGGGTCCTCGATGTCGCGGCCGGCGCTGGGGAGCAGTCGCTGCGCATCGCCCGGCAGGTCGGCCCAGAGGGGCAGGTTCTTGCCACCGACATCGCGCCGGAGTTGCTCGACCGCGCGGCCCGGGATGCCGCTGCCGAGGGACTCGACCAGCTCGCCACGCAGGAGCTCGACGGGGAGGCCGTCGACACGCTGCCTGCGGGCTCGTTCGACGCTGTGGTCAGTCGCGTGGGGCTCATCTACTTCCCGGACCAGCAGCGCGCGCTGCGCGGAATGCGGCAGGCGTTGCGGGCCGGTGGACGGGTCGCGGCGGTCGTTTACTCGACCCCGGCAGCCAATGCCTTCTTCTCGGTCCCGGTCGGCATCATCAGGGCGCGGGCCGAGCTGCCGCCGCCGATGCCGGGTCAGCCCGGACCGTTCTCGCTCGGTGGGGACGGTGTCCTGGCGGCTGCACTGGAGACGGCGGGCTTCGTGGACGTCGAGGTGCGCACAGTGCCGTCGCCCGTCAGGCTGCCCTCGGCTGCGGACTGCGTGACCTTCCAGAAGGAGTCGTTCGGGGCGCTGCATCAGATGATGCGCACCCTCACGCCGGCCGAACGGGAAGACACCTGGCTGGAGATCATCGAGGCCCTGAAGCAGTTCGAGGGACCCGAGGGCTTCGTCGGCCCCTGCGAGATGCTCGTCGGCGCCGGCACCGCCTGACATCCTCGTTGCGTCCGAAGCGGCGTGGGGCAGGCCCCGCGTACCTTCGGACGCAACGCTGGAGGACGGTTAGTTGGGGGGCATTTCCGACCAGGAGAGGGTGGTGTCGGGGAGGGACGGGAGGGCGGTGATGGCGGCGATCTCGGTGTCGAGGAGGCCGACCAGCTGGGCCAGCCGGGTGGTGGTGTCGGGGGCTTCCAGGAGTTTCTGGCGGTCCGGGGTGATCAGGGTCATCGCGGCCGACATCAGGTACGACAGCGTGCCCGGGTCGTCCGGCAGGGCGCCGATGTGGAGACCGGGCTGGCTGATCTCCGTCACCGCCGCGGCGTAGCGGCGAAAGCGCTGGATCGCCACGGTCGCAGTACCGAGGGGGTCGTCGCCCATCTCCTCGGGCAGCCATTCGACGTCGGCGACCAGGTAGTCGCCGCCGCTGTCCAGTTCGGCGACCTTGAACCGGCGGTTACCGGTCAGGGTGATCTCGACCGGCCCGTCGTCGCTGGGGTCGAGGCTGATCTCGGAGATGGTGGCGGCGCAGCCTGTGCCGTAGAGCGAGCGGAACACCCGGTCGCCGAGCTCATACCCGTCGCGGACCGCGACCGCGCCGCAGACCATCTCCCCGCCGTTCTCGACCAGGTCCCGGACCACCGAGCGGCCCTGGACGTCGGTGACGGGGATGGGGAGCACCAGCCCGGGGAAGATCACCGTGTCCACGGTGAGGAGAGGCAGGCGGGAGTCCATGCGTCGAGCCTAGTGGTTGCCCCCGCCAACAGCGGCACCACGAACCTGTGAATGCCCCCTCGACCGCCGGTACTGCGGACCACGGGTGTGGGTGGTTCGTAGTACCAGCGTCCGGGCGGTAGACACCGGCGGGGGCGGGGAGGGGGGACCACTAGACTGAGGGGCATGATTCGCCGCGTCGACCTGCGGGGCCGAGTGGCAGCCGGAGAGGTGCTCGACCTCCACGCCCTGGTCCCCCGAGCCACCTTCGACGTCGAGAACGCTCTCGACGTCGTCCGACCGATCTGTCTGGACGTCCGTCATCGCGGTCTCGAGGCGATCAGGGAGTACGGCGAGAAGTTCGACCACGTCCGGGTGGAGGACCCACGGGTCCCCGCCGAGGCGCTCAAAACGGCGCTGGAGGAGCTCGATCCCGAGGTGCGCACCGCCCTGGAGGAGTCGATCCGCCGGGTCCGCGTAGTCAGCGAGGACGAGCGCGGCGCCGACGTCGAGTCACAGCCGGCTCCGGGCGGCCGGGTCACCCAGCGGCTAGTCCCCGTGCAGCGCGTCGGACTCTACGTACCGGGTGGACGCGCGCCCTTGGCGTCCAGCGTGGTGATGAACGTCGTGCCGGCCCAGGTCGCCGGCGTCCCGTCGCTCGCGCTGGCGTCGCCTCCCCAAAAGAACTTCAACGGACTGCCGCACCCGACGATTCTCGCGGTGTGCGCGATGCTCGGCATCGACGAGGTGTACGCGATGGGCGGCGCGCAGGCGATCGCCGGGTTCGCGTACGGGTTCGAGGGGTGCCGCAAGGTCAACCTGATCACCGGTCCGGGCAACATCTACGTGGTCGCGGCCAAGCGGTTGCTGCAGAGCGAGGTCGGGATCGACTCGGAAGCCGGGCCGACCGAGATCGCAGTACTGGCTGATGACAGCGCGGATGCCGAGCACGTCGCGGCCGATCTGATCAGCCAGGCTGAGCACGACCCGATGGCCGCGAGCGTGCTCGTCACTCCCAGCGAGACCCTCGCGGCCGCTGTGGAGGCGGAACTGCCGAAGCAGGTTGCGAAAACGAAGCACGCCGAGCGAGTGACTGAAGCGCTCAGCGGCCAGCAGTCGGCCGTAGTACTGGTTGATGATCTGGACCAGGGCACGGCGGTGGTGGATGCGTACGCCGCCGAGCACCTGGAGATCCAGACCGTCGATGCCGAGGACCGGGCCGCGCTGATCAACAACGCGGGCGCGATCTTCGTCGGCGGCTGGTCGCCCGTGTCTCTCGGCGACTACTGCGCAGGATCGAACCACGTCCTGCCGACGGCCGGTTGCGCGTGTCACTCGTCCGGCCTGTCCGTGCGGAGCTTCCTCAAGGCCGTGCACGTCGTGAACTACTCCCGCGAAGCCCTCCAGGAGGTCGCCGGTCACGTGGTCGCGCTGGCGCACGCCGAGGATCTGCCGGCCCACGGTGCGGCGGTCTCCGTGCGATTCAAGGATGAGGGCTGATGGGCCGCTTCGACGGCTTGCCGATTCGCGAGGAGCTGAAGAGCTTCGAGCCGTACGGCGCGCCGCAGCTGGACGTGCCCATCCTGCTCAACGTCAACGAGAACCCGTACCCCCCGAGCGAGGCGACCGTCGCGGACATCGCCGCCTCGGTCACTGAGGCCGCGCGAGGCCTGAACCGGTACCCCGACAGGGAGTTCCTCGACCTGCGCGCTGACCTCGCGGCCTACCTGGCCCGGGAGTCGAACGCGCAGTTGACGGCCGAGCAGGTCTGGGCAGCCAACGGCTCCAACGAGGTGATGCTGCACCTCCTGCAGGCCTTCGGAGGACCAGGCCGTACTGCGCTGTCGTTCGCGCCCACCTACTCCATGTATCCGGAGTACGCGCGGGACACGAACACGGGCTGGGTCCAAGGCCGTCGTTCCCATGACTTCACTCTCGACGAGAGCAAGGCCCTCGCGGCGATCTCCCGGCACCGGCCATCCGTAGTACTGCTGGCTTCGCCCAACAACCCGACCGGTACTGCGCTGCCGATCCAGCTCGTCGACGCGATCGCCGGGCGGACGGCCGCGATCGGGGCGGTGCTGGTGGTGGACGAGGCGTACGCGGAGTTCCGTCGGTCCGGGACGCCGAGTGCGGTGACGTTGTTGCCGTCGTACCCGAACATGGCAGTCGCGCGGACGATGTCGAAGGCGTTCGCGCTGGCCGGTGGGCGGGTCGGTTATCTTGCCGCCAGCAAGCAACTGGTCGACGCCCTGCGCATCGTCCGGCTGCCGTACCACCTGTCCGCCGTGACCCAGGCGGTCGCGCGGGCGGCGTTGCGGCACTCCGACGAGCTGCTCGGCCGGGTCGAGCAGCTCCGGGTGGAGCGCGACGAGACGGTGGATTGGCTGCGGTCACAGGGATTGCGGGCCGTCGACTCGGACGCGAACTTCGTCCTGTTCGGTACATTCGCCGACCGGCACGCGGTCTGGCAGTCGCTGCTGGACGACGGCGTACTGATCCGCGAGACCGGTCCGGACGGCTGGCTCCGGGTGTCGATCGGCACCAGCACCGAGATGGCGGCGTTCCGTGCTTCCCTGGAGAAGGTGCTCAAGACAGACGTAGGAAGGCAATCATGACGCGGACAGCCCGGATCGATCGGGAGACGAGTGAGTCGAAGGTGCTCGTCGAGCTCGACCTGGACGGCACCGGCCGGGCCGAGATCTCGACCGGCGTCGGCTTCTACGACCACATGCTGAACGCGCTGGCCAAGCACGCGCTGCTCGACCTGACCGTGAACACCGTCGGCGACCTGGAGATCGACGCGCACCACACCGTCGAGGACACCGCGATCGGTCTCGGCCAGGCGCTCAAGCAGGCCCTCGGTGACAAGCGCGGGATCCGCCGCTTCGGCGACGCGACCGTGCCGCTGGACGAGGCGCTGGTGCACTGCACGGTCGACCTGTCCGGCCGCCCGTACTGCGTGCACACGGGTGAGCCCGACGGTCAGGTCTACGCGATCATCGGTGGGGACTACGCCGGCTCGCTGACCCAGCACGTCTTCGAGACGCTCGCGTTCAACGCCGCGATCTGCATCCACATCCGGGTGCTGTCGGGCCGGGACCCGCACCACATCGTGGAGGCCCAGTTCAAGGCCTTCGCCCGGGCGCTGCGGGCCGCGGCTGAGCTGGATCCGCGGCAGCCGGGGATCCCATCCACCAAGGGTGCGCTGTGACCAAGGGTGCCCTGTGAGCAAGAACGTCGTCCTGCTGGACTACGGCTCGGGCAACATCCGGTCGGGGGAGCGCGCCCTTCAGCGAGTAGGCGCCGATGTCACCGTCACCTCGGACTTCGACGCCGCTCTGAACGCGGACGGGCTGCTCGTGCCAGGGGTCGGCGCCTTCGAGGCCTGTATGACGGGTCTGCGGGCGGTCCGTGGTGACGTCGTGGTGGACCGGCGCCTGGCGCGTGGCCTGCCGGTGCTCGGGATTTGCGTGGGCATGCAGATCCTGTTCGCCAAGGGGATCGAGCACGGCGTGGAGACCGAGGGCTGCGAGCAGTGGCCCGGGGTGGTCGAGCGGCTGCGGCCGGAACATGGCGAGCCGGTTCCGCACATGGGCTGGAACACGGTCGACGTGCCGTCGGGCAGCGCGTTGTTCGACGGCATCGAGAAGGAACGGTTCTACTTCGTGCACTCGTACGGCGTGCGCCAGTGGGAGCTCATCGAGACCCGCGCCTCCGTGACACCCGCAGTCACCTGGACGGAGTACGGCGGTGACCGTTTCGTCGCGGCAGTCGAGAACGGGCCGCTGTCCGCGACCCAGTTCCACCCCGAAAAGTCCGGCGACGCCGGCGCCGAACTCCTGGCGAACTGGGTCCGCTCGCTCTGACCCCGTACTGCGACGTCCGGTACTACGGCGTTGTCCTGGTTTGCTCCTGACGTCCCCGAAAAAGCTCGATCACGTTTGGGGCATGGCGTCCGATTTCCGGGCTCTTGGTCTTCCGTAGATGACATTTGTGCTGTCACACTCACTCGCCAGGACGGTGGGAACCTTCGGGGATCCAGGAGGCCGGACGTGCTGGCTGCGACGAATCTCGAGGTCGTCTACGACGATGTGATGCTGGTGCTGCGCGGCGTCAGCCTCGAGGTGCCGCAGGGCAGGATCGTTGCCCTGCTGGGGGCGAACGGGGCGGGCAAGTCCACGCTGCTGCGCGCCGTCTCGGGGCTGCTGGGCGTCCATGACGGCGTTGTCAGCCGGGGATCGATCACGCTCGACGGCGAACCGATCCACAATCTCGGCGCCAGCAAGATCGCTGCCCTGGGCATCAAACAGGTGATGGAGGGCCGGCGGATCTTCGTCGAGCTGACGGTCGAGGAGAACCTGAGGATCGGCGGTCACGTGAAGCCCCGGTCGCTGAAGGCCAACCTGGACCGGACCTACGCGCTCTTCCCGGTCCTGGCCGACCGGCGGCGCAAGATCGCGGGCTATCTGTCCGGTGGAGAGCAGCAGATGCTGGCGATCGGGCGGGCGCTGATGTCGGATCCGAAGTACCTGCTGATGGACGAGCCGAGTCTCGGGCTGGCGCCGATGATCGTCCGGCAGATCCGCGACGTCATCGTCGAGATCAACGCGCAGGGCACCACCGTGCTGCTGGTCGAGCAGAACGCGGCGATGGCGCTGGCGATCGCCGAACACGGGTACGTGCTGGAGAACGGCGCGATGGTGATGGACAAACCCGCCGCCGAGTTGCTGGCCGACGGCGATGTGCGGGAGTTCTACCTCGGCCTCGGCGCGGAGGGGTCCTCGAGGTCGTTCCGCGACGTGAAGCACTACCGGCGTCGGAAGAGGTGGCTGTCATGACCGCCACCGAGGCCCGGCCGGAGGCCACCAGAACGGCGCAGCCCCCCGTACTCACCTTCGACGACGTGCTGCTCGAGTTCTCCGGCGTCACCGCGCTGAACGGGGTGAGCTTCCGTGTCGATCCCGGCGAACTGTTCGCGGTGATCGGCCCGAACGGCGCCGGCAAGACCTCGATCTTCAACGTGATCTCCGGGGTGTACCACCCCCAGCGCGGCTCGGTCCGGTTCGGCACGGAGGACCTGATCGGGCGCCGGCCGCACGCGATCGCTCAGCTTGGCGTCGCCCGGACCTTCCAGAACATCGAGCTGTTCTCGAACCTGACCGTGCTGGACAACCTGATGCTCGGACGCCATCACCACCACCCGTACGGCGTGATCGCGGCGCTGGGCTGGCTCGGGAAGGCCCGCCGCAACGAACGGGCCAACCGCAGGGCCGTCGAGGAGATCGTCGACTTCCTCGAACTCGCGCAGTGGCGCCGGATGCCGGTCGGACTCCTCCCGTACGGCGTGCAGAAACGGGTCGAACTCGGCCGGGCACTCGCCTCGGAACCGAAGTTGCTGCTGCTCGACGAACCGGTCGCCGGGATGAACCTGGAGGAGACCGAGGACATGGCCCGGTTCATCCTCGACATCCGAGACGAATTGGGCCTGCCGATGGTGATGGTCGAGCACGACATGGGCCTGGTGATGGACCTGGCCGACCGGATCATGGTGGTCGACTTCGGCCGGCCGATCCGCACCGGCTCGCCGCGGGAGGTGGCCACCGATCCCGACGTGGTCCGCGCCTACCTGGGCGAGGAGCACCGGGTGGTGGAACAGAAATGAGTACCGTGACGGCGCCGGTGCAGGTGATGACGATCGCGGCCAGGGTGCGGGATCGCGCCACCACCATGGGGGACGTGATCGCCTTACGGGAAAAGGATCTCGGCCTCTGGCAGGAGGTCGGCTGGGCGGAGTACTGGCACACCGCCGAGCTGGTCGGTCACGCGTTGCTTGCCCTCGGCATCGAGCCCGGCGACCGGGTCGCGATCCACTCGGAGAACCGCCGCGAATGGCTCTACACCGACGTCGGGACAGTCGCGGTGCGCGCCGTCACAGTCGGGCTCTACCCGACCAACCCAGTCGCGGAGGTCGGCTACCTGCTGCGCCACTCCGGTACCAGGGTGCTGATCGCCGAGGACCAGGAGCAGGTCGACAAGGCGCTGGCGCTCGGCGACTCCGTGCCCGACCTGGAACACATCGTCTATCTCGAACCACGCGGCATCCGCTACCGGTACGACGATCCGCGGTTGCTGGCGTGGTCGGATTTCCTTGCCCTCGGCGACGAACACCGCACGAACAACCCAGGTGCCGTCGAGGAGCGGATGGCCGAGGTCAGGCCGGAGGACGTGGTGTCCCTGATCTACACCTCGGGGACCACCGGACCACCCAAGGGCGTGATGCTGTCGGTGGCCAACGTCGACTACGCGATCGACGAGCTGGTCCTACGCGGTGGGTTCACCTCGCCACCCCCGTCGACGAAGGACAGCGTGCTGTCCTACCTGCCGTTGTGCCACGTCGCCGAGCGGGTCTTCAGCTGCTGGTTCGGCGCCGGTGCAGGGGTTTGCGTGCACTTCGCCGAGTCGATCGAGACGGTTGCCGCCAATCTGCATGAGGTGCAGCCGACCATTCTTTTCGGGGTGCCGAGGATCTGGGAGAAGATCGCGGCCGGCGTACAGATCCGGGTCGAGTCCGCGGATCCGGTGAAGCGGTTCGTCGGCGGTTTCTGGCTCCGCCGGGCCGATGCCATCGGCAACATCCTTGCCGCCAACGGAGGGCGCCACACGCCGCGATCCCGGCTGATCTACGGGCTCGGGTACGTGTTCTGCTACCGAGCCCTGCTGGACCGCGTCGGCCTCCGCAAGGTCCGGTACGCCGCGTCTGGTGCCGCGCCGATCGCCCCGGAGGTACTGCGCTTCTTCATGGGGCTGGGGCTCCCGATGCACGAGGTCTACGGGATGACCGAGAACTCGGCGGTGGCGACCGCGAACCGACCGGGCCGCGTCAAGGTGGGCACGGTCGGCGAAGCACACGAAGGCGTCGAACTGCGGATCGACGAGACCAGCGGCGAGATCCTGACCCGGCACCCTGGCACCTTCGCCGGGTACTGGCGCGACCCCGAGGCGACCGCGCGGATGATCGAGCCGGACGGCTGGCTGCACACCGGCGACGTGGGGGAGTGGGTGGACGGCACGCATCTGCGGATCACCGACCGGATGAAGGACATCATCATCACCGCGGGCGGCAAGAACATCGCTCCCTCGGAACTCGAGAACGCGTTGAAGGCTTCGCCGTACATCAAGGAAGCCGTGGTGATCGGCGATCGGCGGAAGTTCCTGGGTGCGTTGATCGGGATCGAGCCGGACACCGTCGGCCATTGGGCCCAGCTTCGCCGGTTGCCGTACTCGACGTACCGGGATCTGTCCTCGAAGCCCGAGGTGCTGGCGCTCGTGCAGGGGATCGTCGACGAGGTGAACGAGCGGTTCGCGTCGGTCGGGCAGGTGCGGTCGTTCCGGCTGCTGCCGAAGCTGCTGGAGCACGAGGACGGCGAGCTGACCGCGACCCAGAAGGTGAAGCGCAGCGCCGTCGCCGACGCGTTCGCCGAACTGGTCGAGTCGATGTACGGCGGGGGTGCCCGGTGAACGAATTCGTCGCCACCGTGGTTCGCGGCCTCGGCAACGGCTCGATCTACGCGCTGCTGGCGCTGGGGTTCGTGATCATCTACAAGTCCATGCGGGTGATCAGTTTCGCCCAGCCGGCCTTCATGATG
The DNA here is from genome assembly GCF_035687465.1 of Kribbella sp. Classification (NCBI taxonomy): domain Bacteria; kingdom Bacillati; phylum Actinomycetota; class Actinomycetes; order Propionibacteriales; family Kribbellaceae; genus Kribbella; species Kribbella sp. Next base: position 494 of record NZ_DASRXP010000119.1, on the reverse strand, counting down.
GCCGGCGCCGTGATGGTCAGCCACTTCGTCGGCTCGATGAACTTCTTCCTCGCGGTCGTGCTCGCGCTGCTGCTGACCGGGCTGCTCGGCGTGGGCGTGGAGCGGGTGGCGTTGCGGCCGATGATCGGCAAGCCGGTGTTCGTGATCGCGATCATCACGCTCGGCGTCGACATCGTGGTCCGGACGGTGGTGAACTCCTTCATCGGCCTGGACATCCGCCAGATGGGCGACCCTTGGGGCCTGAAGCAACTAAAGATCCTGGGCGTCAACGTCGACCAACGGCACCTGGCGACCTTGGTCACGACGCTCGCGGTGGTCGCCGCGCTCTTCGCCTTCTACCGCTGGTCGCGAACCGGGCTGGCGATGCGGGCGGCGTCCTCCGACCAGGAGGTCGCGCTGGCGCAAGGGGTCTCGGTCGGGCGGGTGTTCTCCCTGTCCTGGGCGCTTGCGGCGATGCTCGCGGGACTGGCCGGAGTGTTCCTCTCCACCGGCAT
>NZ_DASRXP010000118.1:0-9261 GCF_035687465.1 Kribbella sp. | reverse complement strand
CAAGAGAAGATAGACGAGCAGGGCAACATCACCGAAGACACCGTCGTTGAGCAAGCCGAGCCGGTTTCGGATGCGCCTGAGGAGACCGAGACCGGTGATAGCCCGGTCGGCATCTCTCCGGAGGAACTCGACGAGCAACCGTCGAGGAAGTTCTACGTCGACGATGCGGAGGTGTGGGTTACCGCCGAGGCCACCTATCACCTCGATCCGGCCACGCAGCGGCTCCGTCTCGTCGAGTATCGGGACTTCGTGGCCGATACGGTGCGTTCGCTATTCCCCGATGCGGCTGATCTTCGATCCAAGTGGGCCAGCCGTGTTGGCCGGTACGATGTGCTCGACGCACTCGGCAGTCACGGCATCGACTCCGCCGACCTGGTCGAACGGACAGGGCTCGGCGAAGCAGACCCACTTGACGTGCTCGTGCATGTCGCATGGAATCAGCCACTCGCGACGCGTGTCGAGCGAGCACGGCGCGTTCGCCGCGAGCACGTCGAGTTCTTCGAGGCGTTCCAGCCCGCCGCCCGGCAGGTGCTTACGTACCTTCTCGACAAGTACGCGCAGGAGGGGATCACCGAACTCGACGATCTCGGCGTCCTTGAGGTCCCACCATTTTCGTCGCTCGGGACACCGGCCGAGATCGCTGGCCGGTTCGGCTCCGTCCGTGCGCTCCGATCGGCTGTATCGCGTCTCAGCGAGCTTGTATATGTCGCGTAAATAAGAGGAGAACTGAACGTTGGTCCGATCGAAGCCGGCAGCGAAGATGTCGCCGCAGGCTACACTCACAGCCGTCATCAAATCAGCCCGCGAGGCCATGCGAAAAGATGCCGGCCTCAACGGTGACCTTGACCGTATCCCGCAACTTGCGTGGCTGTTGTTCCTCAAGGCATTCGATGGCCTCGAAGAGAGCCGCGAGGTTACAGAGGACAGATTCCGACCCGCAATCGAGAGCCCTTTCCGATGGCGCGACTGGGCAGACGACCCCAATGGGCCGACTGGCGAGGCGCTCCTTAAATTCGTGAATGGGAAGCTTCTGCCGTACCTCCGTGGCCTGAGCGGCACCGGCGCGCACGACCCCCGTGACGTGGTCGCCGCAGTCTTCAAGGAAACCACCAACCGGATGGTATCCGGCTACCTGTTCCGGGATGTCGTCAACAAGGTCAACGAAATCAACTTCACATCGTCCGACGACATCCACACGATGGCGCACGTCTACGAGTCAATGCTGCGTGAGATGCGAGATGCCGCTGGCGACTCGGGCGAGTTCTATACGCCGCGGCCAATCATCCGCTTCATGGTCCATCAGGTCGACCCCAAGCTTGGCGAGATCGTCCTTGACCCAGCGTGCGGCACCGGCGGGTTCCTCGTCGAGGTGCTAGAGCACCTGGCTCCGCGGGTCAAGACCGCGCAGCAGCAGCGAACACTGCACAGCAACCTTCGTGGCATCGAGAAGAAGCCTCTGCCATTCCTCCTCGGGATGATGAACCTCGTTCTGCACGGTGTCGGCCACCCAAGTATCGCCCGGGGTAATGCGCTCGCCAGCCCGATCACTCAGATCGGCAAAGGGCAGCGCGTCGATATCGTCCTCACGAATCCGCCGTTTGGCGGAGCCGAAGAGGTGAGCATCCAGGCGAACTTCCCCGCCGGCAAACAGACCGCCGAAACTGCGTGGCTCTTTTTGCAACTTGTGATCCGCCAACTCAAAGATGGAGGACGGTGCGGAATCGTGGTGCCGCACAGTGTGCTGTTCGCCGACGGTGTCGGCGCACGCATCAAGGAGCAACTAGCGACGGAGTGCAACCTCCACACCGTCATCCGCCTCCCAGAGGGTGTGTTTGAGCCGTACACGGCTATCCCCTCGAACCTGTTGTTTTTTGACAAGACTGGCCCGACTAAGGACGTGTGGTTCTATGAGATCCGGCCACCGCAAGGCCGGAAAAAATACTCTAAGACCAAGCCCATGCGGTTCGAGGAGTTCGCCGACTGCCAGGCATGGTGGCCCAAGCGAGTCGAGAATGAGCGTGCATGGCGAGTGCCGATCGCCGACATTGAGGCAAACGGCTACAACCTGGACCTTCGTAACCCGAACCAGCCCGAGGACCTCACCCACCGCGCGCCGATTGACCTGTTGGCCGAGCTCGTGCAGACCGAGCGCGAGATCATCGCACTCCTCGAGCAGCTCGAGGAAGGAATCGGGGACGCACAGTGATAGTCGAGCGAGTGCGGGTTGGCGATGTGCTGCGCTTGGAGCGGCGCCCGGTCGACCCCGACCCGACCAAAGAATACGTGTCAATCGGCGTTCGCTCGTTCGGTAAGGGCATCTTTCACTACGATCCGACACTGGGGAATCAGCTCGGAAAACTGCGGTTCTTCGAGGTCGTTCCCGCGCGACTGGTCGTGAGCAACATCAAAGGCTGGGAGGGGGCTGTAGCGGTCTCGACCGATGAGGACGCTGGCTGTGTCGCGTCCAACCGCTTCTTGACCTACGTGCCATGTGACGATCGGATCGATGTCCGTTGGGCTCGCTGGTACTTCCTCAGCGACTCCGGCCTTCAGCTAATCCAGCAGTCTTCGCCCGGATCGGCCGACCGCAATCGCACGCTGGCCATAAGCCGATTCGAGGCGCTGGAGATCCCGCTCCCGTCGATCGATGAACAACAGAGGGTCGCCAATCGCCTACAAGCGCTTGAGGCTTCCGCCAGTAAACTTCGTCGACGTGTCGAACACGCATCTCTGCTGAGCACGGCACTCGCCGTTTCCGCTGTCACCCAACCGGACATCGCGGAGAGCGCAAAGGCATCGGCGGGTTGGCGACGCCTTCGACTGGCTGAGGTACTCACGAATCGCAACGAGGAGGTGCCCGTGCAGGATAGCGCTTCGTACGATATCGCCGGCGTTTACTCGTTCGGCCGCGGCATCTTTCGGCGCGGTCCCCTTGCCGGTTCCGGCACTAGTTACAGGGCTCTCCATCGACTTCGCAAAGGTCAGGTCGTGATGAGTCGTCTGAAGGCCTGGGAAGGAGCAATTGCCGTGGTACCAGCTGATCTCGATGGCTGGTATCTCTCGCCTGAATTCCCGACATTCGACATAGACATGGCACAGGTTGACGTCGACTACTTCGGCTCGCTCATCACTTCGGAGCCGTTCTGGCGCAGCCTTCGAGGTGAATCGCGAGGCATCGGCGCTCGGCGGGAGCGTGTACATGCATCACGCCTTCTCGAGCAAGTGGTTGATCTGCCGCCGATCAGCATTCAAAGATCGATAGCAAGGACTCTACGATTCCTGCATGGCGCAGAGAGCTTGCGGTCTGGTGCGCCTGGCCGCATAGACGCCCTGGTTCCAGCAGCTATCAATGAAGAATTCGCCGGTCTCAGTTGACCGGTCTTGTACGAAGTAGCAATCTAGGCCCACTCTCGGCGTATCGAGGCGGACATCGCCAAGCGGGCCGCCGAGGCTACTCGGCTGTCCCGCACGGGGATCGGGCGAGCGTGCGCTGTGTCTCTCTCTTGGCAGTAGGCGGTCGACCGTAGTGTGTGGCTATGGCATCGGATTACCTGTTGGTCATCGGAGACCGCGAGGCGCTCGGCTGGATTCTGGCTGAGCAGCGGACTGCCTTCCCGGACGCTCGTCGCCCTGAGGTCAGAAGGCTCGATGTCGGAGATCGCCTGTACATCTACACAACGCGCGGATGCTTCAAGAACCCGGGCCGCGACCGTGGCCGGATAATCGGCCGGGCGACAGTGGCAAGTATCACCCACCTATTGCCAGAGCCAATGGTCTTCTCGGGGCGCGAGTTCCCGATCGGCTGTGACCTGCAGATCAAGTCCCTCGCTCCGTTCGGCGAAGGCCTTGATCTGGCGGACCTGACAGCGGAGCTTGACGCGCTTTCGGGTGCGCCCGGCGGCCATTGGGCCTTCCGTCTCCGACGACCACTGGTTCAGTTGTCAAGCGCGGACGCATCCCTGTTGAATGAGCGACTCGGCCCAACGGTGAAGTCTCGAGCAGACGTCCTTGAGCGCTATGTGCGCTGGTACCGGGAGGCCCCAGGGAAGTCGTCTCGATGAACTCGAGGAGTGCAACGAGACTCCCGGAGAGCCGAAAGCCTCGCTAGCAATGACCGCAGCGAGATCGCGGGAACTTCCGCTCGCCTTCATGAGGCTCGAACGTTCCGGCCAGGCGTCGTACGGCGACAAGGGCTTCGCCAAGCTGATCAGTGTGCTCGGGCCAGTCCTTCGACGGCTCCGAACCGGCCGGGGGAGCAGCAACTCAAGCGCGTCGAGCGCCGTCCGCAGTCGCTCGACGCGCTCGCCTTCCGGTATAGGCGGGCTGGCCTGGGCAGGCACCTGGCGTTTGGCTGGCACGCGGCCATCGTGCCGTATTCTCTGTCAGATTGTCTCGTCAGCCCAGCCGTCCAGCGTGGATGACTACGACGGTGACCGTGGAGTCGCTCACGTCGTACAGCACGCGGTAACGGCCGACGTGGAGCCGTCGTAGATCCGGCGAGCCGTACTCGGTCGTGCCAGCCGGCCGGGGATCTTCGGTGAGGAGATCGACTGCGTCGAAAAGCTGTTCCAGGCCGGACGGGTCATCCTTGAGAAACCCCGCCGCTTGGTCAAGTGCCCGTTCGCTCCAGTTGACTTCATAGGTCACGCCTCAGTCAGCCCGAGCCGCTCGCGAACCTCCTGGTTCGGGACGGTCCGAAGCGTGCCGGCTGCCTTCTCCGCCTGGTACTGAGCGACGGCCAGATCGTCTTCGAGGTCGGCCAGTTCCTGCGCGTTGATGATCACCGCGGCCGGGAAACCATGGTCGGTGATCGTGGTCCGCTCGCGGCGAGTTGACGCCCGGCGGACCAGCGAGCCGAACTGGCCGCGGGCCTCAGTGATCGGCAATGTGTCAGTCATGTACAGAACTGTACAGTGCCGGGGCGCAACGCGCCCGCCCGTCGGTAGACTCTCGCCAAGTCGCTTGCTCGTGCCAGGACTAGTGGTCGGCCATGGCTCCGAGGCAGTGTGGAACGCTCCGATGGGGCCGGCAGGGCAAGGAAGAGGAAGATGCTGACGCGGACCGAGATCAAGTCGCTGGCCCTAGTGATTCTCGATGACCAGGGCACCGCAGCGCCAGCGGAGTTCTATGACGAGACGAGCTACAATCTCCGGCTCGGAGCCGAGTACATGCTAATTACAGAGCCTGGCGAAGTTAAGGACTGCTCTAGCGGAGTCCGCCAGTTACGCCTTCCGCCTTATGGGTGCGCACTTGTTAGCACGCGCGAGCTCGTTAAGCTGCCGAATAACATATATGGACGCTGGGGCCTGAAGATCAGGCCGGCCCTGTCCGGGCTCGTATTTCAGGCCGGACCGCAGATCGAACCAGGCTCGAATACACGACTCTTCGGCCTCTTGTTCAACCTGTCGAACTCCGATCGCACTATCGCCTTCGAGCAGCCGATGTGGTCGATCGATTTTGAGCGTACGTCGCCTAGCCAAGCGCCCAATCCCACAGGGCCAGCACAGAAGGATCTCGGACAGTACACCAATAGTTTGTGGGGCGTTCCTACCGGATCGTTGCGAGATCTGTATGTTGATAATCAACGTCTTCAGAAGGCAAACAACACTCGGCGAGACGCATTCTTCGCGGTCTTGCTGGTGGCTGTCGTGTTTCTGGCGAGCATCGTTGTGCCAATAGCATCCACGCTCAACAGGGACGCGGATCTTCAGCGGCAAATAGATAAGCTATGCTCTGAGGTTAAGATTCAGAGGCCTGACGTTGACTGCTAACGATGATGTGTCGGCGGTTCCGGGAAGGACTCATGGGACAGATGTTCTCGTTTTCGGGGCTGGTCCGGCTGGAATAGCAGCGACGACGGCCTTGGTGGACGCTGGGCTCGATGTTCTGTTGGTGGACACCGGAAAGCCAATTTTATCCCGAGACCGGAATGATCCACAAGATCTGATTACCGGTGTGGGTGGCGCAGGTCCATTTTCGGATGGAAAGTTCTCGTGGTATCCGTCCGCTACGGCCCTTTGGCTTCTTGACGACACTCAGGTTCTGAGGCAAGGGTACCGTTGGCTGACAAGGAATCTCTCCGGCCTCCTAGCCGTCCCTCCGTTCCCTGAGTCTCTTACATCTAGGGCCAGCGAGCATGTCAAAGCCATGGGCCATGTTATAGAGAAAAAGTATGACTCGGCGATGCTCGACCTCGATACGCGTTTGAAACTCATTTCAGAACTCGTTGAGCCTCTCTCGTCCACGCTTCGACTAGGATGGACGGTGAACTCCATCCAAGGTGACTCTGGCGATCTGACGGCGCATATTTCGGATACCGATGGCAACCTTCATGTCATCAGTGCAAGGGCTTTAGTGGCCGCTGGCGGGCGCTTTGGTAACCTCAGTTCGAGTCTGGAGCGTGTGGCTCCACATGCGTTTCGCCGTTATGAGGTTGGAGTCCGCCTAGAAATGTTGGATGATCAATTCTTTCTCCAGCAGCATGATAATCTGGACCCAAAATTCATATGGACGGATCGTGACCCGGACATCGAATGGCGAACCTTCTGCACATGCCGCAACGGCGAGGTAATCGGCACTAGCTTCCATGGACTGATGAGTTACTCGGGTCGGTCCGATGGGCCGCCTACTGCGGTTTCGAACGTGGGACTTAACCTCCGACTCAAATCCGAGCCGAAACCTGATTCTCCGTTCCGTGCGGAGATTGACTCATTACTTGCTGGAGCCGTGGGGCCGTTCAGGACCACTCTCGATGAGTTTTTGCAGGACGGGATGAAGTGGATTGGCCCGCAAATCGACGCTCTCCTTCGCTCCGGGCTTCGTCGTCTTCCGCTCCGGGCACAAGAGAATGTTGCGGTAGTCGGTCCAACGATCGAAGGGACTGGCTACTACCCGGTCCTCGATGGTGATCTCCGTGTGCCGGGTCAAAAAATATGGTTTGCTGGAGATCACACGGGAATCTTCCGAGGCTTAACAGCCGCGTTCTTGAGCGGCTACTATGCTGGAACCAAGGCGGCAGATGACTTGACATGACGTGGACTGGTCATCCCGGGCGTCCTTCACTCACACCGGTCCAGCGCAGCAGTCGAGGACGGCCAGCAGCCTGGCAGTAGGCTGCTCTCCTGACTCAATCGAGGGGGCCAAGTGGCAACGGTATGGACCGAATGGGGGGCGCTGACCCGATTTCTGCAAAGTGCTCGCTTGGCGTTCGCGCGAGAGCGCAGTCTGTGGCATTCATTGGAACTGGCTGACCCCGATGCCGTCATGATCACCTCGATGAATGGCGCCAGTCGATACGAGGTTTCGCTAAGTCAGCATGTAAGCGCTGTGGATGACGAGGTTACATTGCATGCGTCAGTGCTCATCCACTACTACGCTCTTGCGGAGGCCGCGGCGTGCGCACACCTCAGCATCGATGCGCGGAACGCGGGCGGCATTGAGGCCTGGGGGAATCAGCTCTTAATAGCGAATGGCCGCGACTGGTCGGACGTCTTGGATGGCAGGGCCGGAGCTGTCGAACTGGCAGTTGTCAGGAATGCCTTCGCCCACGGCACACGACTGGTCAGCGACAGTGGCGCAACCCGGCTAAGCGCCGCGGGCTCGCCGCCCCGGCTGGCTTGCGATCCTGTGACGCTTACTTACCAAGAGGTTATTCTCTACAGGGATCGCCTCAAGAGCTTGCTGCGCTCCGGGGCGGTCGACCCGAAGTCGGCTCAGCCTGCCGTGAAGGAGCCAGAAATAGACTCTGGCGTCTGACGCCAGCCCACGGTCGGCGGCCCAACGTCCGACGGATTAGAAGCGGTCGGATGGACTTGGCACGCCTGAACCCAACCATCCTTGGCCGACTCCAATGCGCTCGGGGACCACCCTCGCATGGTCTCTTCACCTGGGGTTCAGTCCGTGACCGCGGCGGCCGGGGACTACGATCCTGCTCGTGCGAGCCTCAACGCCAACGGGCGAGTCGATGGACCTCGGCAATCTCCCAGAGTACTGGCGGTCCATCGCGGAGGAATTCAGGACTCTTGAGAACCTGCCGGCCCTGGGACCGAACCATGTGCTGTCTGCGCGAGCGTTCGATGAGGCGCAGGTGGCCGGCCCTCGGACCTACATGGGTGTGACGCGCTACCTCGGCGTCGCAAGGGACAATCACGAGGCGCTCCTCGCGCTCCTGGAACGGCACGGCGCAACCCCGTGGGCACCGTGGAGCCTGCTTCGTCCTGTCTTCGAGACGTCCTTCCTGGCAGCGTGGATCCTAGATCCTGCCGACGGACGCGAGAGGCGAGCACGCGGGCTCCGGTGCGAGGTCCATGACGCTTACGAGCAGCGCAAGCATCGGGCAGCGTTCAAAGCCTTTCCTGAGATCCGAGAGGCCATCGAGAAGAGCGAGCAGGCGATCGCGCAGGGATCGCTCGCGACGTATCGGGCCGAGGCGGCGGCGCTCGGCCGCACATTCGATTGGACGAAGCAGAAGGTCAACGTGGTCGACGAGCTTCCTAAGCTCAGCTTCGTGAGGAGCCAGGTTGGGGTGGCCCCATTCCTTGAGGCGACTTGGCGCCAGCTCTCCGGTTTCGAGCATGGCCTTGGCTGGGCATTGCTTAGCGGAACTGACCGGACTGTCCTGGCCCACGTTCCGGGTGGAGTGGATGTGAGGTTGGTCATCAACGACGATTCGTTTGTGAACGCCGCAAAATCGACCTACTTGCTCCTGCTGTCCGCTTGCCGGTTGTTCGTACGTCGACACGTGGAACCGATTCGGCCTTGACCCCGTTCTGACCGTATGAAAGCGCAGATGCCGACCGTCAGACAGGCTTCCACCAGGGGTGGTGCGCGTACTGGTCGCCAAGCGACAAGGTCGCGCCCGTTGGGTGTTCGGGCCACCCCTGCGTGGTGGCCGCGGTTGGCGGTCACGGTCGCCTACCGTATGGAGGTCAGCAGCGTGCCACCCTGGCTGAAGCTTGCAGGAACCTTGGCCGCGGCCGTGGTGGCGGGATCCTAGCGCCGTATGTCACCAACAGCCGGGAGCGGCGGGCCGCTCGCTCCAACCTGTTCGAAGTGATACTCCAGGTGGAGGAACGACGCTGGGGCGACAACACCAACCACAAAGACTTTCGTCACTCGGTGTTCGCGCTGCAATCGACGGCCGTCATTGGGCGAGTTCCCCGCTGGGCAGTCGACAAATATTTGCACGCAGCAACCAAGGCTAGACGCGAGAGCCGAGCGATGGGTTTCGACGAGAATGGTCCGGTGTGGGTTGGTGACGAT